>JBEKOZ010000399.1:0-5127 GCA_049521275.1 Bryobacteraceae bacterium
AGCGTCAGCGCCAGCCTCGATTCGGGCGCGAGCGAAGGATGCGCGCACAGGAACAGCATCGCCACTTCATCGTCGTCGAACGGTTGTAGCGGAGCCTGTTCCGTTGCCAGTTGTTTGAGCGATCCGAGCTTCGCCTCAAGCGAAGCGTCCCGCCGCAGCCGGTCCAGTGCGCGATTCTTCGCCACTTGGATCAGCCACGCCCGCGGATTGTCCGGCACGCCCTCGAACGGCCACAATTCCAGTGCCCGCACCAGCGCCTCCTGCACGACATCTTCCACCAGCGCCAGATTCTTGACCCCGACAATCCGCGTCAACGTGGCCACCATCCGCCCGGACTCGCGGCGGAACAAGTGGTCTACCAGTTCCGGAACGTCACATGGTTTCAATTTCTCGAATCTCAATCGGCCCGAACGGCAGTACCGGGCAGCCCTTCGCCAACTCCACCGCCTGGTCGAGGCTCTCCGCGTCGAAGGCGTAGTATCCGCCGATGATCTCACGCGTTTCCGCGTACGGCCCATCGGTCACCACCAGCTTCCCTCCGGCTTGCTTCAGCTGTCGACCCACTCCATCGCGCAGTTTCTGGCCTTGCGGATTCCGTCCGGCCGCCGCCAGTTCTTCGCGCCACTTGGCGAAGTGCGCGAGGATCCCTTGGATCTCCTCCGGGCTCAGCGCCGCGAACTTCCTTGGCTCCCCACGAAGTAACAGCAGGTATCTTTGCATAGCATTTGTCCTTTCGTGGAGCTAGACGAACCGAGCCCGCGAAAATCGACACCTTCAATCCATCTTCAATCAACGTTATCGAAAAGAACCGAGCTCAGGTACCGCTCGCCCGCATCCGGCAGAATCACGACGAACGTCTTGCCTCTCATCTCCGGCTCATGCGCGATCCTTACCGCCGCCGCCACCGCCGCTCCGCACGAAATTCCGCTCAGGATGCCCTCTTCGCGTGCCAGCCGCCGAGCCATCTCAATCGATTCGTCGTCGCCCGCCAGCTCCACCCGGTCGACCATTGTCAGGTCCAGCGTCCCCGGAATAAATCCCGCGCCGATGCCTTGAATCCCATGCGGACCCGGACGCATTTCCTCGCCCGCCAGCGCTTGCGTGATCACCGGACTGCCCTCGGGCTCGACCCCCACCGAAATCAAAGGATGCCGCTTCTCCAGCTTGATGTAGCGCGAAATCCCGGTAATCGTGCCACCCGTCCCGATGCCCGCGACGAGAACGTCCACGTTGCCTTGCGTGTCCTCGAAAATCTCCGGCCCGGTGGTCTTGAAATGGATCTCCGGATTCGCCGGATTCTGGAATTGTTGCAGCAGCACGTAACGGTCGGGCTCGGCCGCCACCATCTCCTCGGCCCGTTCGATCGACGCGCCCATCCCCAGCGCCCCATCCGTCAGGATCAGCTTCGCGCCCAGCGCCTTCAGCACCTTCCGCCGTTCGAGCGACATCGTCTCCGGCATCAGCAGCGTGATCTTATAACCGCGCGCCGCCGCCACGAACGCCAGTGCGATCCCGGTATTGCCGCTGGTCGGCTCCACCAGTTCCTTGCCCGGCTTCAGAACGCCCCGCCGCTCCGCGTCCCAGATCATCGACGCGCCGATGCGGCATTTCACCGAGTACGCCGGATTGCGCCCCTCGATTTTCGCCAGCATCGTCACCGGCGCGCCGTCGATGACGCGATTCAGCCGCACCAGCGGAGTGCGGCCGATGCTGAAGGAATTATCGGGATAAACCATTAAATCTCCCAGTTGGGTACGTAGCGCGTCTGCATCTCTTTCCACCGCCTGACCAGCTCCGCGAACGTGGTCCGGTCCAGCACGCCCGAAATCGCCAGGTCAACGCGCTTCCAGATATCGCTAAAAGCGTCGGGCGTAGTGCGCTTCGCTTTCTTCCCGTCCTCGACGAATTTCAGCACCTCACCAATGGTAATCTGATCAGCCGGCCGAGCCAGCCGGTACCCACCCTCAGCCCCGCGCCGCGATTCGACAAACCCGCCCTGCTTGAGGCTGGCCAGAATCAGCTCCAGAAATTTCTGCGGAATTTTCTGCCGGGTAGCAATATCGGCGATCTTCACCGGCTCCCCCACCGGCTGCGTAGCCAGGTCGAAGATCGCTTGTAAGGCATACTCGCCCTTTACGGAAATATTCATTCCAACGCCAACCTAGAGATTGTACTCGATGCCAAGCGTCGGCAGAGTCTGAATGGACTTCCCGGCCTTCTCCTGCGCACACCGGAGCTCATAAATACTCTGTAGATTGAGCCAAAACTGCGCACTCATCCCAAAAAAATGGCCCAGCCGCAGAGCCGTGTCTCCGGTAATGGAGCGCGTTCCGTTCAGGATCTGCGTAATCCGATTGGTCGGAACATCGAGCTTCCGCGCCAGCTCAGCCGCGCTCATATGGAGGGCCCGCAACTCCTCGGCCAGATGTTCCCCCGGATGGATTGCGGCAATCTTCATACTGAATCTCCCTAATGATAATCGACAAGTTTCGACATTCGACCGCCGTTGATCGTTAATGCGAATAGAGTTTGCCTGAGCGGCTCTCTGTGCCCGCTCAGGCAAGCCTGATCCCCGGCACCCTTTCAAAGTGACGCCGGTTTCTCGTCAGCAGCGTGCCGCCGTTGCTCGCCACGATGCCCGCAATCAGGCTGTCGGCCATCCCAATCGGATTGCCCGATCGCTCCAGCGATCTGCGAATCTCGCTGGCAGCGTCGGCCGCTGCGTCGTCCAGCCCCAGCGACGGCACCGCCCCCAGGTGAACCAGGCGGGCAAGTTGTTTCGCGCTCTTCGCACCGGAGAGGAGCTCAAACCGACTGATAACAGTGGTCCTGATGGCGCCCCGGCGAAGCAACTGCTCCACCGCGTCCGCCTCACCTTTCCCCGCCAGGAAATCGATCAGGACATCCGAATCGGCGATGGTCATCGCCAGTTCGCTCGGATTCTCCGCGTTTGAGCCAGCAGATCGGCAGCCTCCGTCTCGCTCATGGACCCCTTGAGAGCAACAGCGTTCTGGATCGCGTTCGTCCGCCTCTCTTGATCGGCGAGGTACATCTCCAGCGCCTCGGCGATCACAGTCGAGAATCCCTTCTCGCCTCTATTGGCGGCCAACTCGAGAATGCGCGCGCGATGTTCTGGCTTCATCTCAATAGTGGTTCGCATCCGTTTTTACTATTGCACGCTGCACATGCATGCGTTTTTCTGGCTACTGGCTACTCACTATCGCACGTGCTCTTTCGTCTTCCGCCTCGCCCCAATCGCCTCGGCAATGATCGCGGTAACGAGGCTGTTGATGCTAACCCCCTCGCTCTTCGCCTGCTCCGTCAGTTTCAAGTAAAGCGTTCGCGGCAGTCGCTGGCGCCACTGCGCTGCCTCGACGCCGGGTCGCGGCGCCTTCCGCCCGGATTCTTTGAACACTTCGAGGCAGTCGCGCAGAGCCTCTCTGCCATTCGCAATCGCCTCCTCAACAGTTTCGCCATCCGACATGCATCCGGGAATTTCCGGATACTCCACCAGATAGCCTCCGCCCTCCTCCTTCGAGAGCGGACGTACAGCGATGCGATACTCTTCGGTTTTGCAATTTGTTCGTGCTCTCATCGGCTCCTCGCTTCACTGGCAGCGTCAATCAGCGCTACAAAATGTTTGATGTAAATGGGCTTGATCGGACGCCTCGCTGGAACCGAGACGATTTCCCTCACGCCGGACGCGCCGAAAATCACGTGACTTCCACCTCGCCCCGGCCTGCGCCACTCCACACCATTTTCTTTGGCGACTCTCTGCAAGTCTTCAAGCCGCCACCCCGACTGGTTCGCGCGCATCTTCTGGAGCGTTTTGTCAGAAGCCGCCACAAGCTTATGATACCGCATCAGGTATCATCCTGGCCGCCGCATTCTCCGGCCACTGGCTATTGGCTACTCGCTATGCAACGGCAGCTCGATCGATACCAGCAACCCCGGCCCAGCGTTCTTCGCCGTCATCGTGCCATGATGCACCGTCACCGCGCGATGTGCGATCGCCAAACCTAGCCCAACTCCTCCCGTCGCCGAATCGCGTGATTCGTCTACCCGGAAGAAAGGCTTGAAAATCTCCGGCAGCTCCATCTCCGGCACACCCGGACCGTAATCGCGCACCGAAATCTCCGCGTCGTCGTGATCGGAGGCGAGTTTCACTTCGACCGGCGTTCCTTCCGGAGCGTACCGGATCGCATTGCGGACGATATTCTCCATCGCCCTTCGCAGCAGCTCGCGATCGCCGTGGAAGTGCAGCGATTCGGGCGCTTCCAGCTGCACGCGGCACCCTCGCGCCTCCGCTTCCACCGCGCAGTCGTCCACCACCTCGCGCAGGAATGCGTCCAACGGCAAATCGGTCAAATTTCGAGACGACGGATCGCCTTCGGCGCGCGTCACATGCAGCAGCGCGCCCACCAGATCCGTCAGCCGGCCGATTTCTTTCTTCAATCGCGCCGTCGCCGCGCTGCGGTCCTCCGCGGTTCGCGACAGTTCAGCCGCGAAGCTCAGCCGTGCCAGAGGCGTGCGCAGTTCGTGCGAAATGTCCTGCAATAGACGGCGCTCCGCGGTCAGTAGCGTCTCGATGCGCTCCGCCATCTCGTCGAACGCCCGCGCCAGATTGCCGATTTCATCGCGCCGCCGCGACCTCACGCGCGCTGAAAGATCGCCGCGTCCGAACCGGTCCACCGTGCGCGCCAACGCTCGCAAGGGAGAGGCGAGGCTCACCGCCAGCAGCCAGCACAGCAGCGCGATCGCCACGAATACCAGCAGATAGTACGGGAGGAAACCCCAAGGATCGTTGGTCGGCTGCGCCACCACGATCCATCGGTACGGCGTGTCGTGCGAAGCGGCCGCCACCATCACGTACTGTTCGCCCCGATGCCCCAGCGAGCTGAACATCCCGAACGGCCACGGCAACGGATGGGTCTTTCGCTGCGTCAGCCATTGGGACCGGTCCTCGCCCGTCGCCAGGTCACGCCCCGCGGCGTTGGTCAGATGAAACTCGATCTGGAAATGTCGGTCGATTCGATCAATGTACGCCTTCAGCTTCGGCACGCCGCCCGATTCGTAAGCCTCGCGCGCCTCCTGCATCTGCCACGTGGAAACCCGTTCGAACGGCCC
>JBEKOZ010000400.1:0-5112 GCA_049521275.1 Bryobacteraceae bacterium
GGGGCTGGATGCGCGGTTAACGGGGATTGCGGGGAACGTGGTTCACGAGATTCTGGCCTGAAGTATTTTTTGAAACCGCTCCTGCTAGTCGCGGCTCCATTTCGAGCATCGGGATCCATCGAGATAATGGAGCCGCGACCGCCGGGAGCGGTCAGCGCCCGGGCTTTCACATAACCCCGTCACGTGAGTGCGGGGATTTGGCCCTGGGCCACCAAGACAACACATTCGCGATATCCTAGCTTAAATGAGAATACTGCTCTTGGCCGCCGTTATGATTCCTTTGCAGGCGCAGCCGCTGCCTACCGTGGTGAATCCTTTCGAAGGGCGATGGGACATGGTGCTGACTACCGCCGATGGGTCGAGCTCGCCCAGATGGATGGATTACGTGGAAGGCCGGGATCCGCTGATCCGCATTCAGCCGCGCGGAGGGAGCGTGCATCCGGCTTATGACGTGGACGTGGACGGTCCGCACATTACGCTGGTGATGGACAAGGGCAGCGATAAGCGTCCGAAGACCACGTGGGATCTGAAAATCAAGAACAAGGTAATCACCGGCACGCAGAAGACGGGCGACCAGATCTCGACCATCAAAGGCGTGAAGGCGCCGGATTTGAAGCGCGATCCGCCGAAGTATTGGACCAAGCCGGAGTCGATTTTCAACGGCACGGATTTGACCGGATGGGTGCCAGTAGACACCGACGCCAAGAATAACTGGGTGGCGGACGGCGGGATGCTGGTGAACACGGCGCACGGAGCGAACATCCGCACCACGCGGACGTTCGACGATTTCAAACTGCACATTGAGTTCAACTGTCCGGACGACGGCAACAGCGGGATCTATCTGCGGGGGCGCTACGAAGTGCAGGTGGAGTACGAAAAAGTGGATGCCAACGACAAGTACCACAGCGTCGGGTCGATTTACGGATTCCTGGCGCCGGCCGTCGATCTGCCGCGCAGGCCGGGAACGTGGGAGACGTTCGACATTACGCTGGTGGGGCGCATGGTGACCATCGTGCGGAATAAAGTGAAGACCATCGACGACCGGGAGATCCCCGGCATTACCGGCGGCGCGCTGGATTCCAATGAAGGCGAGCCGGGGCCGTTCTATATTCAAGGCGATCACACAGGCGGCATGAAGTATCGGAATATCACAGTGCAGCTGCCGCGGCAGTAGCCAGTGGCGTGTCGTCAACTGCTTTCTGAGCCGTGACCAAAGGGAGCGGTGCCCGGCCCCACCTGGGTCAAATGGCGCGACGGGTGGGTTTGGTACACCACAGCACCCACCAAGCGAACCGTCGCCTACTGGCTACCGGCTACTGGCTACTCGTAGCTTGGTACACCACAGCACCCACCAAATGAACAGTGGCTGGAGAAGAAGGCGTCCGTAGAGGGCCGCATGGGGAAGCGATGCCGCGCCCGCTTCCACGGGGTTTGTGGCCATATAGATGTTGGCGGGAAAGACGGCGATCAGCAGCGCTACGAGCCCCCAGGCAGCGGCGCGGCGGACGCGCGGGAGCAGCAGGCCGAGTCCGCCGGCGATTTCAGCGACGCCGCTAATGTTAACCATCGCCAGGTGAAAAGGGATGTAAGGCGGCATGATCTTCAAATAGAAGGACGGTGAGATGAAATGGTTTGCGCCGCCGGCTATATAAAAAACCGCCGCGAGTACGACAAACACCTTCTGGGTCGTGCTCAGCATGCCCTATTATGTGCTAGCGGAGCTATACTTGGGTTTTGGGGACTAATATGCAAGGAGTTTTCCCGGCATGAAAAAATATTGGAAGTTCGGGTTACTGATCGTGGCGATTCTGGGAACCATCGGGTGGCTTGCGCTACAGGGCGTGAGCGAGACGAGCACTTATTACAAATCGATCGCCGAGCTGAACCAGATGGGCGCGAGCGGCAAGGAACACCGGCTGCGCGTGGGCGGCGACGTGGCGGATTCCATCCATCACGAGGGGCGCGAGGTGCGCTTCACGTTGATGCAGGACAAGCTGGCGCTGCCGGTGGTGTATAGCGGCATCGACCCGTTGCCGGACACGTTCAAACCCGGCGCGCAGGCGCTGGCCGACGGCAAACTGGGCGCGGACGGCGTGTTCCACGCGACCAAAATCCAGGCCAAGTGCGCGTCGAAATACGAAGCCAAGCCGGTGCAGGCGCCGGGCAGCGGGTCTCGCGCGGCTCTCTAAAAAAATATGGAAAATATCGCGGCGCTGTCGGTCCTGCTTGCATTTTGTTTCGCGATTTACTCGATCCTCGCTTCGGTGATCGGCAAGTGGACGAAGCGGCCGTTTCTGACGCTGTCGGCGGAACGGGCGGTGTATTCGATCTGGGTGCTGGTCACGATTGCGGCGGGCATTCTGATTTACTCGCTGATGAGCGGGGATTACCGCATGGCTTACGTCGCGCATTACACCAATCGCGCGATGCCTTCGGTTTATAAATACACGGCGTGGTGGGGCGGGCAGGAGGGGTCCCTGCTGTTCTGGAACTGGCTGCTGGCCAGTTACGCGACAGTGGTGGTGTTCAAAAACCGGCGCAAATTCCGCGAAATCATGCCGTATGTGATCGCGGTGATGATGGCCACGCAGACGTTCTTCCTGACGCTGATCGTATTCATCGAGAGTCCGTTCAAAGTATTGATGGCCGGCAGGCGCGTGGTCGACGTCGGCGACGGCCAGGGCTTGAGCGCGCTGCTGCAATATTGGACGATGATCATCCATCCTCCCATGCTGTACCTGGGCTACGTGGGGTTCATCGTGCCGTTTGCGTTCGCGATCGGGTCGCTGATCGCCAAACAGCCGGGCGAGGCGTGGATCGCCACCACCAGGCGCTGGACGCTGGTGACGTGGCTGTTCCAGACCACGGGAGTCCTGCTGGGCGCGGGCTGGGCGTACGCGGTGCTGGGATGGGGCGGATATTGGGGCTGGGATCCGGTCGAGAACGCATCGCTGTTGCCGTGGATCACGGCGACCGCGTTCCTGCATTCCGTGATGATGCAGGAGAAAAAAGGCATGATGAAGGTGTGGAACATGGTGCTGGTTTCAGCTACCTTCTTCCTGTGCATCTTCGGAACGTTTTTGACCCGCAGCGGCGTGGTGAACTCGGTACACGCGTTCGCCAACGGGCCGATCGGAATGTACTTCGTAGTGTTCCTGACCATCGGGATCGCGGCGACCACGGCGCTGATCCTGAGCCGTCTCGATTTTCTCAAGAGCGAGGCGGAGATGGAGAGCGTGCTGTCGCGCGAGTCGAGCTTCCTGTTTAACAACCTGGTTCTGCTGGCCAGCTGTTTCGCGATTCTGTGGGGCACGCTGTTTCCGGTAATTTCAGAAGCGCTCACCAAGGAAAAGATCAGCGTCGACGCGCCGTTCTTCAACAAGATCAATATTCCCATCGCGCTGTTTCTGCTGTTCCTGACCGGCGTGGGTCCGTTGATCGCGTGGCGGAAGAGTTCGTTCGACAGTTTGCGGCGCGCGTTCCTATGGCCGACGGTGGCAGGCGTGGTGGTCGCCGTTACTGTGGTCGCGCTGGGAGTGCGGAGTTTCTACGCGACGGTCTCGTTGGGGCTGTGCGCGTTCGTGCTGGTGAGCGTGGCGATGGAGTTCGTGAAGGGCGCGCGCGCGATCGCGTCCAAGGACAAGACGGGTTTCCTCTCGTCGGTGATCGAGCTGACGCATCGCAACACCAGGCGCTACGGCGGGTACCTGGTGCACGTCGGCGTGGTGGTCATGTTCATCGGATTCACCGGCTCGGCGTTCGACCAGAAAACGACGGTGGAAATGCAGCGCAACGACGTCGTCTCGCTGGGCAAGTATCAGCTGCGCCTGATGGATATTCAGGAAGGGCAGAACGACAATTACCGCTGGCAGAAAATTTTCGTGGACGCTTCGAAGAATGGCGAGCACATCGACACCCTGGAGCCGGAAAAGCGGCTCTATCTCGCTAAAAAAGAGCCGGCCAGCGAGGTGGCGATCCGCCGGCGTCCCAACGAGGATTTGTACATCAACTTCGGCGGCCTCTCCGACGACGGCACGAAAGTGGTGATGCAGGCCTACGTGTTTCCGCTGGTGAGCTGGATCTGGATGGGTTACTGGGTGACGCTGGCGGGCACGCTGATCTGCCTGATCCCCAGCAAATCGAGGCTCATTTATCCGCGCACGGAAGTTGTGGGCATCTCTGGGAAACATGCGAAAGTTTAGCGTCTTACTGGCGCTGGCTGCCGGGTTTTCGCTCGCGCAGACGGCGGTCGATCTGGATTCCGAGCCGGTGAACCGGGTGGCCAAAAAGCTCGCGTGCTCCTGCGGCTGCGCGCAGGACATGACCTGCCAGATGGAGCCCGGCTGCGGCATATGCAAGCGCGCCAAGACGCGGATTTTCGTTGAACAAGCCGCGGGCAAGAGCGATTCTCAGATTCTCGACGCGTTCGCGGCCGAGAACGGCAAGCAGATCCTGAACGTCACTCCCGGGATGTTCGGGACAGCGGGCCCGTTCGTCGCGCTGGCGCTGGGCGGAATCCTGGTGCTGCTGGTGATTCGCCGATACAGAAAGCCGCAAGCGGCGGGCCACGCGCCGGAGATCGATCCCGAGGTACTGAAACGAATCGACAAGGATATGGCTAAGCTCGACTGATGACTCTTATCGCCGTGGTGGTGCTGGTCGTTGCAGCCACGCTGTTTTTCACGCTGACAATTCGAAGCAAGGATCTGCCCGCCCCCGATCCGGTTTCGCCGACGCAGCATCTGGACGACCGCAAGGCGCAGATTTACGAGAATCTGCGCGACCTCCAGTTTGAGTATCGAGTGGGAAAACTTTCCGACGAAGATTATCAGCAAACCAAGCTCGGGTTGCAGAAGGAACTGGCCGGAGTGCTGGCGGAAATCGAAAAAATCACCGGCGGACCCGCGCCGCAAGTGCAAGCGCCGGTCGAGAAAGCCCCCGCGAATACGTGCCCGCACTGCCGCGCGACGTTCCCCAAGCCGATGAAATTCTGCGGCGAATGCGGAAAGGCCATGGCATGAAGGTATTGTTCACGCTGCTGGCTGCGGCTTCCTGGCTATTTGCTTCGGTCGACGGCACGGTGGTGAATGCGACCACGGGCAAGCCGCAGGC
>JBEKOZ010000401.1:0-5105 GCA_049521275.1 Bryobacteraceae bacterium
GGCGGGCTACGGGCGCGCGGCGCAACGACATCGTGCGGCAGTTTCTGACGGAGTCGGTTTTGATGTCAGTGGCAGGGGGCGTGGTGGGGATGGGGGTTGGGTTTTTTCTGGCATGGCTGATCGCGCGCACCGCGGAGTGGAAGACGATTGTGACTACGGCTTCGGTGCTGATTGCGTTTGGGGTTTCTATGGCTGTGGGGGTTATATTTGGGATTTATCCGGCTATGAAGGCGTCGCGGATTAATCCGATTGAGGCGTTGCGGTATGAATAAGCCGGCCAGAACTGTGGGGCGGGCGTCCACTTCGGAGCGGGCCGATGGCGAGGCCCCGGAATAACCCGCTTAAGCACTATGGGCGCCCACAGCTACAGTCAACGAGTCCTCGTAGCGAGAAGAAGGCTTCAACGCCGGTGATTCTATTATGTCTCAACTCTATGGTACGTCGTCCGAAGTACATTTACTTTCCAGGGAGCGTGTTGTTTCGGTCGGCCCGAGTACCACGCCACGGCCAGCGGCACTAATGCGACGGCTAGAATCGCACCAGCATCGGCTCCGGCGCATTCAAGAAGAATGCGTTGCCAAGGCTTCATATCTACTTCAGCACTCACTAAATCCAAGAGGCTTGGGGGCTCACTCTAGGGCCGAGAATCCATTCAAAAACTCCATGAAGTCTTTCTCGTACTCAGCCATGAGACTCTTTCCTGTATACGTGACGACCTGAACCGAGCCGTTCTTGCCACCGTAATAGTAGCCGTAGTAGATGAAAGGTGTTTTCTCGAGTACACCCTCAATCTTTACGAACCAAACGTCAACACCGTTAACTCGGCGCTTCTCTCTAAACGTGATGGCGGCATTAGGATCAGCATCTTTGGCATTCGATAAAGCGATGTCAGGGAGCGAGTCAGTAGGGAACGCAATACGCTCGGCTATAATCATCGCATAGGCGTCACCGGAGGAGTGTTCGAATTCAAAGTGTCCGGGCTTACCAGAAGTCTTTTGCTTCCATTTATTCTGATCGTACTTTATACTCATCTTGTCGGTATTGAAGTAAAGCAAGCCATCTTGCTTTGCCGATGGAGCACTATTGGTCGAAGGCGACAGATCTTCATCAGATATCTCTAGGCCGTTGAGGAATTGGGTCGATGCCTCAGTAGTCTTGTCAAAGATGCTCTGTGCCGTGTACGTCCATACTTGAATCGTACCCGACGTTCCGCCGTAACAGTAGCCGAAGAACCGGAATGGCACGTTCGAAACAGTCATGTCCATTTGTAAAACGAGAACCTGTTTGCCGTTTATGATTCTCTTCTCTTCCAATACTATTGTGCCGTTTTGATCTTTGTCTCGCAGGTTTGACAAAACAACATCCTTCAATGTGTCAGTTGGTAGCCCAATTCGTTCGCTTATTACCCTGGCATAGAGGTCGCCATCAGTAGAAGTGAACGTAAGCGTTCCAACGTCATTCGACTTACCTTGTTTCCACTGTGATTCATCGATCCACATGGCAAAGTTTCCGAAAGGAGCCTTGATGCGTTTCCTAGCTGAGGCCGGTTTGTTGTACGAGCGCAACTGGGAGGAAACCGATAGTGTGGCGCTTGGGGCCGGACTGGAGCTAGTCGTAGGAACAGTCTCGGCGGCAGGTGTAGTTTCCGGTAAGAACCGAATGAAGGTGGTTAAAGTCGTTCGGAATTGCTTGATAAAAGCTTCAATCGTGTCCTTCGTGACGCCGCCAGCAAAGTAGAGGTCATTTTCTAGCGAAGGCCCACCTTTGTCATTGACGTAGGCTCGACTGAAGCGATAGTTCGTATTCCATTCGTTGATCTTCGTCGGATCAACCTTATCAGTGTAGCCAGCGTATAGTTGCATGTCCTTGACTTGGTTCAATAAAACCACCTTATAGCCGCCAAGCTGGAAGGAAAAGGTGCGAGAGTCGTCGGAGGCTTTCTCTGTGAAGTCGAAACCCATGCCTTGAAGAATTGACCGCATCTTGGCATGTGATACTTCAGTCAGGATTTCGGAAGGCGCGGCTACAAGGGTGCCCCGCATCTGCTCCAGTGACATCGGCTCGTGGCGGGTGTTTAGCATTCCACGTATATAATTGATCGGGACCGCGAAGTTTAACCCTTCCGCTGAACGAAGTTTGAACGAGACGACGCCGATGGCTTGACCCTTGTTGTTCACGAGCGGTCCACCGCTGTTCCCCGGATTGACTGCTGCGTCCGTCTGCAGCACTTTGAACCCTTCGCCGCTATCCCGAACTGCACTCAGGATTCCCGCTGTGATTGTTCCTTCGAGACCTCGCGGACTCCCTACGATAACCACCGGCTCACCCACTGTCACGGCGTCCGAATTGCCCAACTCAAGAATGGAGAGGTTGAAGCCTGCGATCTTAACAATCGCAAGATCACGGCGTTCGTCCGTGGCGAGGACCGAAATGGAATCGAAGATCTCGCCGGTCGCTGTTTGAACGGTGACGTTCTTCATGTCCCGTATGACGTGGAGGTTCGTCACGATCTTGCCGTCTTTCGTGACGACAAATCCGCTTCCCAGGACATCCCCTGAATCGGTCTTGCCTTGGAGGACGACAACGGACGGCGATACTCGCTTTGCGGTTTGACTGGTGCTAAGCGTCATCTGTCCAAAAAGGATGGATGGCGATACCAGCAAAACAGTCAGGATCGGGTTCTTCGTGGCGAACTTCCTCATTGTTTTCCACCGGTCCAGCAAGATATAACCACAGTGTACGCCATTGCAGAGAAACCTCACGCGAAAGGGCATGTTCGGCGTACACCAAGGTTAATCTATGGTCGGTTTCCGGCTCCTCCAGCGAACGCGGAAAAGCGCGCGGCCCAGCCGTCCGGTTTCCCTGAATCGGCGATAGCAGCGGGATGATGCGGTCGCCATCGTCGGGATGCCAGGGAGGTCCCACCGCCCGGTTTTGAGCGAATGGCTGACTTCCTGTGCGTTTCTGGCGGGTGTTATGGCGAGTGGGCCGTCGTGATTGGAGCCGCAGCCTGGAGAATGACAGTGAAAATCCGAAAAGCTACAATCTAACCGGGTGCATTACCAAATCGCCCTGGCCTATTCAGGGAGGGATGCGGAATTTCGATGGACTAGCCCGGCACATTTCGATGGGACTCCCACGCCGGACTTCGAAGGGGCAGCTGCCGGCTGGAACTTGGCACCTAAACCGGAGTTGGAGACGATTGTGACTACGGCTTCGGTGCTGACTGCGTGCGGGGTTTCGACGGTCGTGGGGGTGGTATTTGGGATCCATCCGGCGACGAAGGCGTCGCGGGTTAATCCGATTGAAGCGCCACGGTATGAGTGGTTCGCCGAAGGCGCCATGGTACACGCCTGCAATGGGTCTCCAGGCCCGCTCTTTGTGCTCGTTAGCCCGATCAAAGCAACATGAGCTTCGCCGAAGGGCGAGAACGTGTCCCGGGGCGCGAGTGATATAGCCCCGCTCTGAATCCTGGACCGGCTCGATCACGGCGGCGGCTGGCGGGGCCGTCTGCGTGCCGGTCCGAATGACGTGACGCCGGATGAAATCGCAACGATCGTGAACAGGCGTTCAACGTGAGCGCCTGGTCTGTCATAATTGTTACTGGCGTTCGAAAATGTACAAAGTTTTCCGTGGCGAGGCCAGCCCAGGGTCCGAAGCCGCCTCCAAGGAAGTTGTGAAGGTGGTTGACCAGAGCACCGACGAGGTTGTATTCCAGGCCGATGCCGACAGTCTTTTCGTTCTGAAAGGAAGTCTGGCCAAGCTCTCTGGCGTATCCGATCCAGATTTGCTCGCGGAGCTTCTGAGAAAGGGAAAGCTCCACTAGTCGGGCCGTCCTTGTTGCGCTCGTAGCGTGGCCGTTGGGGTTTGGCTCCGGGAGGCTGCGCGTGGGTGCGTGGTTCTGCTCCCGATTTCCCAGCGACGGCGGCTTTAGGCAGGCTGCATGGACGTGGTAGAGCGAAGCTCACTTCGCTTGCAAATCTTGCGTGGGCGGCTCATCTACCGAATCTGGTGTCGATTCCAACCAGTTTTTCATGGAGCCTTCGAGTCCGACTATTGCTTCGACTGTCGCATCCCAATCTTTCTGCCATTCGTGGTGTGTTTGTAAAACGGCCACGGCCCTCTCTGAGGCTTTGTATGAAATCAGTAGGAGCACTTGTTGTCGGCGGATTTGTTCCCCAACTGCTGCTGCGAAGTCTCGGAGCAAAACGTCCGCTCTGTCTGCATCGCCCGACGTTTCGTTGTCTCGTCTTGCAGCGGCTCTATTCCGAATGCGCTTCAGAAGAGCCGTGAGTTCACTGAAGAATTCCTGTCCTGGTCGATAAACGATGGGCATGTCTGGTTCATTATATCGTACTGTCGTTCTGGCGCCTCGTCGCCGTGGTTGCGTGCCGTGGTTGCGCTCATTGCGTGGCCGGTGGGGTTGGCTCCCGGCGATCTCTCAGCGACGGCGGCCCCGGGCGGCTGGCGTGACCGTGGCGGCGTTCGTGCGGGACCGGTGAAGGGCTGGAAACTGAAAAACTCGCCTTACCCTTCGATCAGCACGTCGTGACACCATGGTGACAGCGACCAAAGCCGCCTATGGTGCTTGACGCTAAACGACTTATTTGGTGAGCCGGGCGGGACTTGAGCCCGCGCCTCCGATCAAAAATCGAACGTGTCGGCGGAGTCAAGGAGCGCCATTCCTACGCCAACAATCACATGGGGGACGATCTGAATATGAAGGCAGATGCAACCATTCTTATCATATGCACAATTCCGCTATAGTAGCGGAGGATGGCGCATGTCCCTGGAAGCTCGCGGCAAGGCTTAACGTCCTACCTTTTGGGCCGTCTGGCGGCTGGCCCGCCTGGTGTTTACTCGGGAAGAGGCCCCGGTGGCCGTTGGCATCAATCGAGGTGCCTTCCTCGACGCCGCCGAAAAACTGCAAAAAAGCGATCGGCTTCTAAACCTGCGCCGCGGCTTCTACGTCATCGTTCTCCTCAGTACCTGAACTTCGGGAGTCCGCTGCCCGCATCTTTCATCGACGACCTGATGCGGCATGCGAACCGGCTCTACTATGTGGACTTGTTGAAGGCCGCCGAACTGCACGGAGCGTCTCATCA
>JBEKOZ010000402.1:0-5104 GCA_049521275.1 Bryobacteraceae bacterium
ATCAACGAAAGCCGCGTGTCGCAGATCCACAAGTCCGCCCTCGAGAAGATGATGGTGGTTTTGCAGGCCAACGGCATTCAGTCCAGCCAGGCGTTCTAGTATTTTGCAGGGTAGCCTGGCGTCGCCTTCACCTCGGCGATCTGCTTATCGTGACGCTCGGTGTGCAGCGGCGCATAAATCAGCCATTGATACGCGCTCAGAGTGTTGAAGAACTCGAACGGATGTTCCTCGGTATATTCCTTCAGCGCGACCTTCGTCTCCCTGGCGAACTTCTCAATCTCCGCGCGCTGCTTTAGAAACGTCTCCTTCACCTGAACCTGGGTCATTTTCCCCGACGGCACAATGGGCTCCGGAGCCTTCGCCTTCCCGAGCCGCGGAGCCATCACCTTTTCGATAAGCTCCGTCTTGCCCCTGGTCTTTTCCTCCCACGCGGGATTCGGCGGCGACGCGATCGCCTTCAAAACATTTCCGAACAGCAGCGCTTCCGCCAGCACGATGTGCTCGGCTGTTTCACCCACCGACCATCGTTCCGGCGCCGGCTTCCATTTCCATTGCTCTTCCGTAACGCCGTCGATCGCGGCCAGGAACTCCTTGCGGGACTCCTCCAGATAGTTCAGCACCTTGGTTCGATCCTCCGCCGTCATATGCGGGTCCGCGGCGGACACACGAAGACACATCATCGAGAGCAACGCCAACCGTTTCATACTTGACTCCCCCTAACAGCAAAGTTATTATAGTCAAAAGGCCCAAAGCCCATGACTGCCGACCTCTAAATCTCTACGCTCTCCGCCGCCCGGCGGTTCCTTTTTTTCAGCAAGAGTTCGGAGTCTTCATGCAACAAGTTATCGTTCCCCGGAGCAGTCTATTCCAATCTATTCGCGAAGCCGTTTTGGGCGATACTCATCGCGACTTCACTGAGGAGCCCATCCCGCGCGCCATCGTCCTGCTGGCGATTCCGATGGTGCTCGAAATGATGATGGAGTCGCTGTTCGCCGTCGTCGACATGTTCTGGGTCGCGCATCTCGGCGCGGACGCGGTGGCTACGGTTGGATTCACCGAAGCACTGCTCACGTTGCTCTACACGGTCGCGCTCGGCCTCAGCATCGCCACTGCCGCGACGGTCGCGCGCCGGATCGGTGAGAAGGACCCGGGCGCCGCCGCCGAAACCGCGGCGCAAGGAATCCTGCTGGGTGCGATCATCGCCCTGGTAATCGGCATCGGCGCCGGCATCTTCGCACCGCAGTTGCTGACCCTGATGGGAGCCTCACCCGCCGTCGTCGCCGTCGGTTCCGGCTACGCGCGCGCGATCTTCGGAGGCAGCGGCACCGTACTGCTCCTGTTCCTGATCAATGCCGTATTTCGCGGCGCGGGCGACGCGGCGCTTGCCATGCGCGTCCTGTGGACCGCCAACCTGATCAACATCGCTTTGAACCCTCTGCTGATTTTCGGGATTGGTCCCTTCCCCAGGCTGGGCGTCGCCGGCTCCGGCATCGGCACCACCATCGGCCGCAGCGTCGGCGTCCTGCTGCAACTCTGGATGCTGACGCAATCGCGCAGCCGCGTGGTGGTGCACGCTCGCGAGTTCCGCCTGCGTCCAGCCGTCATGATGAATTTGCTGCGCCTCTCTCTGGGAGGCATGCTGCAATACTTCGTCGGCACGTCGAGCTGGATCCTCCTCATCCGCATGACCGCTCCCTTCGGCAGCGTGGTGATCGCCGGCTATACGGTGATGCTCCGCATCATCATGTTCGCGCTGCTGCCGAGCTGGGGCATGGCCAGCGCCGCGGCCACGCTGGTCGGCCAGAACCTCGGCGCGAAAAAACCGGAGCGCGCCGAAAGCGCGGTCTGGCGGGCAGGATTCTACAATATGATCCTGCTGGGCGCCGTCGCGGTGCTGTTTATCACGTTCGCGCGTCACCTGGTCGGCATTTTCACGAATGACGCGGCCGTCGTCGAAGTCGCAGCCAGCGCGCTCCGCATCATCAGTTGCGGATATGTGTTTTACGCGTGGGGCATGGTGGCGATTCAAGCTTTCAACGGAGCCGGCGACACGGTCACGCCCACGCTAATCAACCTGTTCTGCTTCTGGGCGCTTCAACTGCCGATAGCGTGGTGGCTCGCGTTTCACACCAGCATGGGCGCAAATGGAATCTTCGCCGCGATTGCGATTTCGCAGTCGGCGATCGCTGTAATCGGGATGCTGGCGTTTCGAAGAGGTAAGTGGAAATTGCAAAAAGTGTGACCTCGGCACTTTCGCCGTCTCTTCAGCCCCTCAAACACACGCTGCTAAAATCAGAACTGCCGGTGCCTCCCGTAACCAAAGCAATGACCGTTCGCCAGTTCTTCGGCCGTAAAGGACTGCTGTCGGAATGGCATCCCCACTATGAATTTCGCGCCGGCCAACTCGAAATGGCGGAAGCTGTCGCGGCCGCGCTGGCCGACAAAAAGCATCTTATTGTGGAAGCGGGAACGGGGACGGGAAAAACGCTCGCGTATCTGGTTCCCGCGATTCTTTCCGGCCGCCGCGTGGTGATCTCGACCGGCACGAAAAATCTTCAGGAGCAGCTTTTTTATAAAGACGTCCCGTTTCTGGCTCGGCATTTCGGCGCGCCGCTCCGCGTCTGCTACATGAAAGGCCGCGCCAACTACGCCTGCCGCCAGAAAATTTACGACGCCGAAACCGAGCCGGTGCTCACCGGCCTCGAAGAGGTCGCCGATTTTCAGATCATCCGCGAGTGGGAGAAAACCACGGAGACCGGCGATCGCGCGGAGATCAAGACTCTTCCCGAGTCGAGCTCCGCGTGGGCGAAAATCGACGCCCGCGGCGATCTCTGCACCGGTCAGAAATGCCAGCAGTTCGAGCGCTGCTTCATCACCAGGATGCACCAGAAGGCCCAGGAATCGGACATCATCATCGTCAATCATCACCTGCTGTTCGCGGATCTGGCGGTGAAACGCGACGATCTGGCCGGCATCATCCCCGAATATTTCGCCGTGATCCTCGATGAGGCGCACGATGTGGAAGATGTGGCGGGGCAATATTTCGGAGTCGCGATTTCGAGCTACCAGTTCGAAGAACTGACGCGCGATGTATCGAGCCTCGCGCGCCGAAAAGAGTTCGGCACCGTGGAGCTGGATAACATCCTCATGATTTTAGGCGATCGTGCTCAGCATTTTTTTAACCTGTTCATCGCCAATGAAGGGCGCACCGGATTTCGCGCGCACGAGGCTTTTCTCGAACTGAATCACGACGCCTATCACGACGTCCTGCAGGCGCTTGAACTGGTCGCTCTGCAACTCGAGCTGTTGCGCTTCGGCCCCGAGGAGACGATTCCGCTGGTGAGCCGCGCGCGCGAAATGGCTCGCCGGCTGGAGTTTTGGATGGACGGCCGCGATCGCACGTTTGTCTACTGGATCGAGCGCCGCGGACGGGGAACGTTCCTGCAAGCAACGCCCATCGATGTTTCAAAACTGCTTGACGAGCGGCTGTTCGACAGGGTCGATACCGTGGTGTTGACGTCGGCCACGCTGGCCGTCGCGGGCGATTTCGAATTTGCCAAGGCGCGTCTCGGCTTACGCAATCCACGCACCCTGGTTGTTCCGAGTCATTTCGATTACCAGAAGCAGGCCTTGCTGTACGTGCCGCAAACGCTGCCCGATCCGCGGAGCCCGGCCTTCACGGCGGCGGCCGCGCGGGAGATCGTCGAGATCCTCAATCTCAGCCGCGGGCGGGCTTTCGTCCTGTTCACCAGCTATCAGCAGATGCGCCTGATTTACGATCGCGTCTCGCTCGAAGTTCCCTGGCAGACGCTGATGCAGGGCACGGGACCGCGCAGCGCGCTGCTCGAAGAATTCCGCTCGACTCCCAACGCCGTGCTGTTCGGGACGTCCAGCTTCTGGCAGGGCGTCGACGTGCCGGGGGAGCAGTTGAGCTGCGTTATCATTGATAAGTTACCCTTCGCGGTGCCCAGCGATCCGGTGGTAGAGGCGCGCATCGCGGCCATTCGCGACGACGGTGGCGACCCGTTTCGCAGTTACCAGGTGCCGGAGGCCGCCATCGCATTGAAACAGGGCTTCGGACGCCTGATTCGCAGCCGGACAGACCGGGGAGTGCTGTCGCTGCTCGATAATCGCGTGACGAAAACACGCTACGGGCAGATTTTTTTCGATAGCCTGCCGGACTACGCGTTCACCACCAGGCGGGAAGACGTGGAGAAATTTTTTGATGTTTGAAGTTTTCGTGGAACAGACTTTCGCGGCCGGACACGCCTTGCGCAACTATAAAGGCAAGTGCGAAAACGTGCACGGGCACAATTTCAAAGTGCAGGTGCGCATCGAAGGCCAGCGCCTGGACGATAGCGGCATGCTGGTGGATTTTATCGATGTCAAGACGGTGCTGCGCAAGGTGATCGAGCGGCTGGATCATCAGTTCCTGAACGAAGTGCCGCCGTTCGATGTGAAGAATCCGTCGGCGGAAAACATCGCCGAATATTTTCATGTCGAGATGACGACCGGGCTGGCGTCAACGCCAGTGCCGGTTCGCATCAGCGAAGTAAGGGTTTGGGAGACGGATATTCAGAGCGCTAGCTATCGGCCGTGAGGGTCGCGGAGGCAGGCGTCGAGACGAGTCTCGACGCGGCACGCAAAAGTGCGTGCGCCACCTCTCTTTGCGAACTCTGCGCCTCTGCGTGAACCGTCTTACCGTCCGAAGTATGAGGCGTTTCTTTGCGCGAAGTCCGCCCACTTCTCCGGCAGATCGTCGAGCGCGAAAATCGCCGACACTGGACATACCGGCACACACGCGCCGCAATCGATGCACTCCACCGGATCGATGTAAATCATGTCGTTACCCGTGAACGCCGGATTGTCCTTTTTGGGGTGGATGCAATCCACCGGACACGCGTCCACACAAGCAGCGTCTTTCACTCCGATACACGGATCCGCAATTACATAAGCCATAACGTTGAAACTCCAATATTAACATAGGAGTTGGTAGGGACGGGCAGATTCGAACTGCCGACCTGCCGCTTAGGAGGCGACCGCTCTATCCAACTGAGCTACGTGCCCGCACCTCAACTATTGTAGCGTCCGGTTCGTACCTTTG
>JBEKOZ010000403.1:0-5102 GCA_049521275.1 Bryobacteraceae bacterium
GCCGAAGGATTTATAGACCATGCTGAGGCAGGCGGCGCCGCAGCCGCGATTGATTTGCGGGTCGATCTGCTTTTCATACGGGATGGCGATGGGTGGCGCGGGCATGTTTCATCCACCTATCAGAACGGTGAAGTCTCCCATGACGATCGCGCCGCCATGGCCGGTAGGGTCGCCCATGCGCGCGGCAGGGATCCCGCCGATCAGAACGGTCAAGGAGCCCATGGCAACCGGGGCGGGCGGTCCGGCGCAGGTGTGGAGGTCGGTGATGCGCGCGGCGGGCAAGCCGCCGATCAGAACCGTGATGCAGCAGGGTGGCAGGAGCGGTCCACCTACGTGCGGCACGAGCGCAGTGACAGCGGGGCAGACATGTGGATCGGTCATGCGAGCAGCGGGCATTCCCATATCGTTCTCTATCCTCCTAAATCAGACGTCCCTCTGCAACCTGGATGGCGAGTTCCACATACGATCTTTGCGTCTTGGCGATTTTTGCCGGCGCGCACTTTATGGAAGCCAGCTTGACTGCCCTGGCGACTGCCTTCTCCGAGGCGAATGGCGGCGGGGCTTTGAATGGCAATTCGGGCGGATAGATGCTTCCACCGGTCAGGCTCACCGCCATGGCCAGTGCGCCTGCCGGCGAAACAGGATCAGCGGTCAGCGCCAGAGCCTTGGCCGCAGCGCGGTTCTCTTCGCTTGGACGCATCAGCCACTCGACGGCGGCCGTCGCAGCGGCTTTATCCGGCGGGGGTTTATTATCGCCCATGGAGTGCTGCATGCACAAACAACCCCACCAGATTCCTTCCCGAACCGGCAACGCATGCGCCAGGAAGTCTATGGCATCGACATGCCGCTTGTTTTCGATCAGAGCCGCTACAAAGTCGCGCGGACTGATGCCGTCGCGGAGCAGTTGTTGGGCCTCTTTCTCCAAGGCGAAATTCGCGCAGACCTCCGCGGCGGTTGTTGCCGTGATCTTGATGAGTGGCTGACTCACTTGGCTGATCCCTCCAACGCACTAAGGATTAATTTGGACAATCAGTCCCTTGAGTGTGATTCCGGTAGGCGTCAGTGTGATCGAGCTCGTTGGACCCACTGAAAGCACGATTCCCTGGAGACAGTCAATCTTGATAATACCGTCGCCGCCCTCCATCGTAATCCCGCCTGGGCTTAATACAATGCTCTGATCTACATCCGGGAGCAGACCGCGCATAATGTTAATCTTTTGCTGCTCGGCCACGACGATGTCCACTCCGTTTGTGCTAGGATCAGCCGAACTCGGCCCCCCCGCGGAAGGAGGCGGTCCCGAAGTGATGCGCACGCCTGTGGCTCCGCGCACTTCCACGTTGCCCTCGGTGAGCGTGGCGTCAGACGCGATGAGGGAAACCTTGTAGGGAAGGGGTTCTTGCGGCAAGCTCGCGTGGAAGGTCCAAAGCTCAATTTGGTTGGCCGCAATTTTGTATGCTCCGTCATGGTAATTGGTGTGGCCGCCATCGGCAGGGTCACCTCCCGAGCCTGCGCCAAAGGGTTGCGCGCCTGTCGCGATGGTTTCTACGATCGCCGGCACGATGGGACACACACCAGACCGGCGGGTGCACTGATATTTGAAATTGTCGCTCATAAAAAGCTCCTTATGGGTTGGAACTCTGTGTCTCGTCCTGGAAGTGGCCCTCCTCGGTGGCCATGACGACGGGCGGAGCAATTGCGGCTCCCACCAGAGCCGCGACGGAGAGCGCGGTCGAGAAGTCTTCGAGCGTGGTCGAGGTAGGGCTGTTGGTCGCGCCGAACAGCGTCCCCATGTCCGCGCTCATGCCGGACTCAAGGCTCTTGTAGGCCATGGCTCTCATCATGAAGAGGCCCAGCAGCACGTCGATAGTTGCCTGGAAAATGATGATCGCCGTGGCCCTGTCGTTCTCGTCGGTGATTAGTCCATAGGCGATAGAGTAGGCGAGACAGGCCGCGCCGAGCGTTATGAGTATAGCCAGCGTCAAAGGCCGCTTAGGGTTGGCGGTCACGGTAATTTGCTCGGGCCCCATATTGATCTGGAATTGACGTCCCCACACGACGTTCGTGCTGGTGCCGATGGTAAACTGCATGTTGCCGCCAAGTCCGCTGCCCCACAACCCCGCCAGCGTAGAAGTGCCTGGAACGTTCAGGAGGTTGAACAAAACTGCCGGGTTAATACAAAGCTGCAAATTACTGCCGAGCGCAACCTGATGATTCAATCCCGTGGCGAACTGAATATTTTCTCCATACACCATCTGTGAATTGAGACCCGCGATGGACTGGGGATCGGGGTTTTCCCAAGGTTGAAATCCCATATCGTTTATCCTCCACCCGGTATGATGCCCACGGTCTTCACCGAAGCACCGGGGATGCGTTCTCCCCTGTGCCGGCCAACTTTCATTCTGGTGTCGAATTCCGCGTGCAGGGTCATGTGACGTTCCGAATGAAGGGAAAGATGCTCATGACCCTGCTCATCGAAGAACACGACTCCGTTGAAATTTTCCTTGGACGAGCCGTACACGGTCGCCGATTTGATGCCGCCCAGCTTCTTGCGCAGGGGGAGCTTGAACGGCGGCATATTGTCGGCATTGTATACGCTTCCGACGATCAGAGGCTGGTCGGGATCGCCCTCTTCGAAAATCACGACAACCTCGTGGGTGATGCGAGGCCAGAAGAATCCGCCCCAGCCTTTGCCCGCCCAAACCTGGGCGACGCGGATCCAGCAGGAACTGTCGGCGTTCATTTTTCCTTCACGGTCCCAATGGAACTGGACCTTGACGCGGCCATACTTGTCGACCCAGATTTCCTCGCCCGGGGGACCCACCACGGTGGCGGTCTGCATGCCGGCGATGACCGGTCTTCTGGTCCGGCGCTGGGGGCGGTAGCGCAGGGTTTCGGGAATGCAGGTGAAGCGGTTCTTGTAATGGTAAGCGGACTGATCCTGCATCGTTTGATCGCTGCGGTATTGCTCATCGCGGGCCTCGTGTTTGACGCGCGTCAAAAGATAGGATGCGTCGGCGTCGAAATGGCGTTCGAGCGTGAATTTGTGCCCGGGCAGGAACTGGCCGCAATCGCTTCTGCCTTTTATCTTGATTCCCAAAACCTCCTCCTGCTCCATGCGCAGACGGACGGTGCGGATACGATCGCTGAAAATGTGGGCGATGTCGGCCGGCCGGTCTCCGCCGCTGGGATCGATTCCATCGAAGCGCTGCGCGTAGAGGCCGGGATGGTCGTAAAGCTCCAGTTGGTCGTTCGCCAGGTTGAGCTTGTGGGTGACCTTGCCGACCGCCACGCTGGCGATGGTTTTTTCCTGCGCCTGGAGATTGTTGGTCGGGAGTTCGAAGTGGTGGTCCCACAGGGTGCACTCACCGGAGCGCAGCTCCTGGGTTTTTTCCCAGGCAAGCACGCGCATGTCGGTGCGAACCTCACCCGCGACCTCTTCATAGATGGCGCTGGTTTGTCCGTCCACCGGAGGATGCTTGCTGGTGGAATCGCTGACCACCATCTGATGACTGCCGTCGGAATGGTTGAAGAAGTAGTAAATTCCCTCTTCCTCCATCAGGCGGCTGGCGAAATCGAAGTCGGATTCGCGGTACTGGACACAGTAATCGCGCGGATAGTAGGTTCCCGAAATATCGTAATTCACATCGAGTCCGGTGAGCACCTTGCGAAGAATGTCGGGCACGCTGATCGTCTGAAAAATGCGGCTGCGCACCGTTTTGGTGAGCAACCAGACCTTGGGGACGATTTCCGCCCGGAAGCTCAGAAAATTCTCATCGCGGACCCCTTGGCTAAAGCGCTTCACGATGCCGTTGAAATAGCGCATACTCCCGTCGAGCAGCCGCATCTGAACGGTGACGCTCTGGCCGATGATTTTGTCGAAACGGACGTCGCTCTTCAGGTCGGCAAGAAGGTCGACCTCGAAATCGAAGAGCCGCGAGATCTCCTCATGACCGCGCAATCCGGTGAGGAGCAGAATATCCGGTCCCAAGGGGGTGGTGATTTTCAGGGGCCTATCCGACTGCGAATATGAGGGCACTGTGTTTACCTCCAGGGTCTTTTTATGAGCAGCAACGAGCGGAACCCGGATTCTATCATGTAACGCGTAAATTGCTTTCGAGGCGGCTCAAAGACCTAGAATAGTGGAGACTCATGACGAGGTTCCTGCCGATACTGGCCTGCGCCGCCGCGTTGGCCGAAACCAAGCCCATCGTGGCGATTGCGCATCGCGGCGAGCATCTTCAACATCCCGAAAATACGATCGCGGCCTTTCGAGCGGCGGTCGACGCGGGCGCCGATTTCTTCGAGCTGGACGTCCGCACCACCGCCGACGGCAAGCTGATGCTGATGCACGACCGCAGCGTCGACCGCATGACCGGCGGCAAGGGCGACGTTCGGAAGATGACGTTCGAAGATCTCCGGAAACTGGAGGTCGGCGTGAATCTGGGGCCGGGGTTCGCGGGGTCGCGCATCCCTACTTTGGACGAAGCTCTGGCCTTCGCGCGCGGCAGGATCGGCGTGTATATCGATAGCAAAGATATTTCCGCCGAGGACGCCGTGGCCGCCGTAAAGAGGAACGACATGGAGGATCATGTGGTGGTTTATGGGGATCCCGGGTACCTGAAGCAAGTCGGCATGCTGTCGACCAAAATGAGGCTGATGCCGGAGGCGAGGAATCCCGCCACGCTGCGCTCGCTTCTGGACATGCTCACTCTCAAAGTTGTTGCATTCGATGCGGGGGACTTCAATGACCAGACCATTGCGGTCGCACGCGCGGCCAAGGTCGACATCTACGTGGACCGTTTGGGCGCGTCTGATAATCCTGCCGGCTGGCAGGACGCGGTGGATCGAGGCGCGGCCGGCATTCAGACGGATCACCCGGCGGAGCTGGTCGAGTACCTCAAATCGAGGGGATTTCATCGTTGAGCAGAGACCGCTCCCTGTGGTTGTTCGCGGATTGCACAATAGTCGTGCAGTGAAGTTGACGTCTGTCCGCATGCTTACCAGGCTGCGGAAAAACTCATAGAGATCGCTCCCTGCGGTCGCGGCTCGGAATCGGCGCTACGTAAAATCAATCGCTTACCGAGCCGCGACCACAGGGAGCG
>JBEKOZ010000404.1:0-5088 GCA_049521275.1 Bryobacteraceae bacterium
CATGGAAGTGACCGCCAGCAGCGCGCCGGTGCACCACAGGTAAAAGCTGGCGAGATTCAAGCGCGGGAACGCCACGTCCTTCGCGCCGAGCATCAGGGGCAAGACGAAGTTCGCGAGCGAGCCGGGAATCGACGGAATGATGAACAAGAACACCATGATCGCGCCGTGCAGGGTAAAGACGCGATTGTACGTGTCGGCGTCGATCAGCACTTTGCCGAACAGTTTATGGCTGGGCGTCAGCAGCGTGAGGCGGATCATCAGCGCGAGCAGTCCGCCGACGAAAAACGCCGACAGGACGGCGACCAGGTACATCACTCCGATGCGCTTGTGATCGACCGTGGTCATCCAACTCCAGATGCCGGTGGTTTCGTTGAGGTAATTTTTCGCCGGACGGGGACGGTCCCCGATGTGCAGCTCGGAATGTGTGAGTGCTTGTGCCATATTCGACCTCTACTACTTCAACGTCTTAATGTACGCGATCAGGCCGCGGATATCCTGGGGGTGCAGCAGCCCCTGGAAAGAAGGCATGATCGGCTCGAACCCGGCCACAATCTTGGCGTTCGGCTGCAACATGGATTCCTGCAAATACGCATCGTCCGCCAGGTACGACTTGCCATCATTCATTTTCACCATGGTGCCGTAGAATCCCTTCCAGGTCGGCCCCTGGCCCTTCGAACCGTCAATCGAGTGGCAGGTGGCGCAGCCTTTCTGCTCGCGCTGCATCTGGCCCCACACCTCGGGCGAATAACTTTTCCACTCGTCGCCGCCGGTTTCGAGCCATTTCTTAAAGTCGGCTTCGTTGTCGACGGTCATTTTCCCGTTCATGTCCGAATGGCCTTTACCGCAGTATTCGGCGCAGGTGAAATGATGCGCTCCGAGAATGGTCGGGGTGAACCACACTTCGGTGTAGCGGCCGGGCACGATATCGTGCTTCACGCGCATGTCGGGGACGAAGAAATCGTGCAGCACATCGTCGCTGGTCATGATGAACTTCACCGGCTTGCCGATGGGAACGTGAATATCGTTGGCCGAGCGGGAGCCGTCCGGGTACTCGAAGGTCCAGACCCACTTCTTGGCGGTGATCTGGATTTCCATCGATTCGCCGGGCGCGACCGAGTATTCCATCCAGCCGTTCAGACCCCAGAAAAAGATGACGACGCACAGCAGCAGAGGCAGCACGCTCCACACGATTTCGAGCGTAGTGTTGTGGGTGATGTGCGGCGTCACGCGGCCAGGCACATAGCGGTAGCGGAAGGCAAAATAAATCGCCGCGAACGCGATGCCCAGGAACAGGACGACGGACAGCCAGAACAGGAACATGTACAGGGTATCGACTTCGCCCGCGAACACGGACCCCTGCGGCGGCAACATGAGTGAACGAAACCACTCCATTAGACAATCCCCTCTTTAAGTCTCCCGGGCTTCGATCCGCTGAGGGACGCCTTTTTGCGCTCCGCCACGAACATTCGCCACAGAAACAAAGCGATCAACAAAACCGTCAGGATTCCGCCCGCGCGCATCAGGTTGGTGGCGAACAGGACGTAACCGCCGGCCTTGGGATCATAGTGATAACAGAACAGCAGAATCTTCTGCACCGCCATTGTCGTGCGATTTTCCGAAGCCTCGGCGAGCGAGAAACGCAGGTCGCGCGGATGGAAGGTCGCCCCATAAAGATAGCGGGCCATTTTCCCTTCGGGCGTCAGCACCATGATTGCGCCCACGTGCGCGAACTGCTGCGTGCGGTCATCCCAGCGGTACTTGAATCCAGCCAGTTCAGCCAGCTTCTTCGCGTTGCCGTCGAGGTCGCACAGAAAATGCCAGCCCGGCGCCGGATGGTCGAAGCTGCTCAGGTAAATCGCCTTCTTCTTGCGCGCCAGATCGAACGATTCGTTGGGATCGATGCTGATGGTCACGACCTCATACTCTTTACCGGGCGTCCACGGGAGCAGTTCCCGCATCGCCGCCGTCTGGCCGTTCAGAATGAGCGTGCACAGGTTAGGGCAGGAGTAATAAATCAGGTCCAGAATGACCGGCTTGCCGCTGTGGAAGAACTCCTTGAGCGCGACCGGGTAGCCGTTCTCCGCGGTGAAGGTGAGATTCAAATCCACCTGGCGGCCGAGGTGTTCCTCAATGCCGACTCCATCGAGGATCGCGGGCCGCACGCCGACCGGTAGCGCCCCTGGAACGCCGTAGCGGTCCAGCCGGGGCTGTGCAACAACCGGCAGCGCCAACAGCATCCCGAATTGGAGAATTTTCTTCATTACTTCTTTTCTGGCTCCGCCGCCGGTGGCGTTGTCGGAGCAGGTGCCGCTCCAGGTGCTGCCGCAGGCGCCGCCCCGGGCACCGCAAAAGCGGGCGCTTCGTTTTTTGGAACGGTCGCTTTGGCGGGATAGAATGTCTTTCCCGCGGCGGCATCCTGAAGATTCAGCTCCATGGCCCGCTCGACCGGAATCCGGACCTGGCCCGACGCCTTATCCATATACATGTAATGAGTCAGATTCCAGTCGTCGCGGCCGCGAACCTCGCGCAACAGCTCGCTTGGCGGCGCCAGAATTTTTTCGTAAACGGCTTCGTTCCAGATGTGTTCGAAATACTGCTGGATGGCGCCGATGGTCAGCACCAGCAGCAGCAGACTGATCACGGCGAAAGCGACGATCGCGCCCGCGCTCGGCTCGTCTCGATCGTATCCTTCGCGAGGATCGGCTGGAACGACTTCTTTCCCGTCTTCTACGCTCATATGATTCCCTTACGCATTCTCAAAGTACAGGCTCTGCTCGAAGCGCAGATCGCCCACGGGCGCCAGCTTAGTCTTGCGGAAACGGCTCCAGAAAACCAGCGCGCAAACGCTCAGCGTCGCCGCCAAGGTTGCAAAATCCAGCCAGCTGATCTGCGGACCCGCCTTGAAATACGTCGGCATCACGACCCAGTACAAATCGATGTATTCGACCACGATCGACCAGATAGCCAGAGCGGCGATCATCTTCAGGCTGCGCTTGGCAGGCCGGCTGAGCATGATGAAAAACGGAATCAGGAAGCGGATAAACGGCATGGCCAGGCTGATCGGCAGCCAGCCTCCCACGGACCGGTTCCGGTACCAGATGGTCTCCTCCGGCAGGTTCGCGTACCAGATCAGCAGGTATTGCGAAAACGCCATGTAGGTGTAAAACGCCGTCAGCGCGAACAACCATTTGCCGAGGTCGTGATAATGCTCCCGGGTGATGGAATTCTTGAGAATTCCCGCGCGCCGGAATCCCATACAGATCAGCGTGACGAAGGACATGAACGTCAGCGCGCCGCCGGCCAGAATGTAGAGCCCGAAAATCGTCGAATACCAGTGCGGCGAAAGCGACATCAGCCAGTCGTAGGCGGCCAGCGTCCCGACCACCACCGCGAGAAACAGACCGGGAGCAGACCAGCGCGCGATGACATTCATCTGCCGCACCGAACGCTCCGTATCCTGCTTGGTCGATTGATAATAAATCGAGAAAATCCAGATGGACCAAAGCGCGAAATAAATATAGGTGCGGACGATGAAGAAATTTTCGCTCAAGTACGCGCCCTTGGTCCCCAGCAGCGGATTGACGGTTTTGTCCATCCACGGATAGATGTCCTTCAGGCCGAAAGCGACGGGGAGAAACAGCAGCGCGCCGACCGGAAGCGTGACCATGATATTCTCCATGATCCGCCGCATGGTGACGCTCCACGCGGAGCCGGTGAGGTACTGCACCATAACGAAAAAGAACGCACCCAGGCCGGCCGCCGCCACGTAGGTGAAGGCGATGATGTAAGACTGATGAAACCGCACCGGGTCGTTCAGATAGCCGGCCACGCACGCGATCACCGAGATGAGCACGGCCAGAACCAGCGTGTTGCGGCCCTTGGCCCAGCGGGCCGCGTCCAATTGGTAGCTATCCTGATGGAGTTCGATTTGGGTGCTCATTGCAACTCCGCGGCGTGGTCCGCCGGTACATCGGCTTTGGTCGAATGCGCGGCGCGCTGGAGCGCGCGAACATACGCGATAATGGCCCACCGGTCTGCTACCGTGATCTGAAAACGGTAGGGGGGCATCGAGCGTCTTCCATTGGTGATCACGTTAAAAATATCTCCGTCGGCGAACTGCACCACGCGGTCCTCAGTAAGGTTGGACGGCTGCCAGGTCGGGATGCGGGCGGGAACGATGCCCTGCCCCGATCCGGTCTTGTCGTGACACGGCTGGCAGTAGGTGTTGAATCTCATTTGTCCCTGATGAAGCAGCTCCGGAGTCAACGGCACCGGGCTCTTGCCGACATAACGGTCGCCCTCCATGCCGGTAAAATAGGCGGTCTGTTCGGTCATGTGCCCGCGCGCGACCGTGCCTTCAGGAGGACGGCGCGCATCCCGCCCATAACTCAAGAACGGCAGTTCGTTCTCGCCCTGCGGCGTGAATTTCGGCTGCTGCTTCATATCGTCCCAGACTTGAATGGGAGGGTCGCGCTGCACTTCGGAGCATCCGGTGAGCAGGAAGGCCGCGAGAACCAGGAGGCAGGTTTTCTTCATCCGACCACCACCTCCACCGTGCCCGCGCCGACGCTCTTCATATGCTCGGCGGTGATCTGCGGGTTAAATTTCGGGTCGTCCGCCTCGACGACTAAGATGAACCGGTCGTCGGTCGCGCGATGCGCCATCCGGTAGTTGGACGACGGATGATACATCCGGGGAAGGCCGTTCAAGGCGAACATCCCGATCACGCTGGCGAACGCGGAGAACAAAACCGTGAGCTCAAACGTGATGGGAATCGAAAAGGAAAAATCGAACAAAGGCTTGCCGCCGATCACCAGCGGATAATTCTGCGTCCCGCACCACCATTGCAGCAGCAGGGCGGTGGCCGTGCCGCACAGCGCGACCGAAATCACGATCCAGCCGAGCTTGGAGTAAGGCACGCCGATCGCGTCGTCGATGCCGTGCACCGGAAACGGCGACAGTGCGTCGATCTTGGTATAACCCATCTCGCGAATCCTGCGGCCGGCGTGAACCAGGTCGTGAGGATCGGAAAATTCCCCCATCACCGCATACACTTTATCCGCGCCGAAGCCGAGTTTGTCCTTGATC
>JBEKOZ010000405.1:0-5077 GCA_049521275.1 Bryobacteraceae bacterium
CGGTTGCGTTTGTGGCCACCGTGTACGGCGTCGGTCTGGCGAATCTGTTGCTCCTGCCCGCGGCGAACAAGATGAAAGCACGAACGCATGCCGAGACGCAGCGCAAGGAGATGATTCTCGAAGGAGTCTCCGGAATCGTGGAAGGTTTGAACCCGAAGTTGATCCGGGCCAAGCTGGAATGTTACTCCGAGGAGGCTCGAGCGAAGGAAAAAAAGAAGCTTGAAAGAGGATCCGCGGCGCCTGTGAGCGCCGAGGTCTAACGCCAATGGCTCGCAAGAAAAAGATCCCGGAGCACGAAAATCACGAGCGCTGGCTGGTCTCCTACGCCGATTTCATCACGCTCCTGTTTGCCTTTTTCGTGGTCATGTTCGCCAGCTCCCAAACGGACAAGGGGAAAGCGCAGCAGGTTTCCGATTCGGTGAAGCGCGCTCTCGAAGGCGAAAAGCTTTCGCAGGTCGTCGCGGCGATCCTGGGCGGCACCGTCAGCGATAAAGGGCGCGGCAATGCCATGATGCGCGGGCCTGGAGGCGCGCGCGCGGCCGCGGACGAGAAGAAGGATCTGAAGGTCGCGGAACTGCTGCCGTCGCTGAAGCTTCTGTCCGAGGAATTAAAAAAAGAGATCGAAGCGGGCCGCATTCAGATCAGCATGCAGGCCCGTGGACTGGTGGTCAGCTTCAATCAAGCTGCTCTATTCCGGCCGGGCGAGGACCTGATCTCGCCGGAGGCCTACGACGCCCTGGAAAAAGTGGCGGCGGCCATCGCCAAGCTGCCCAACCCGGTCCGTCTGGAGGGTCACACCGATTCGACGCCCATCAGCACCATGCGCTTTCACAGCAACTGGGAGCTCTCGGCGGCGCGGAGCATCGCGATTCTCGAAATGTTCGCGGCGAGGTACGGCGTTCCACGCAACCGTTTATCGATTGCCGGTTATGCGGATACCGCTCCCGTCGCCACCAACGACACCGAGGACGGCCGCGCCCGCAACCGCCGCGCCGACATCGTGATTCTGAACGAACAGGGCCTGATCGCCGAACCGGCCAAGAAGTAACCTAGGAACCGTTAGAATTAAAGAAATGATTGCAAAAGTTCGAAAAGCCGTTTTCCCGGCAGCTGGGCTGGGTACGCGCTTTCTGCCCGCGACCAAGGCGCAGCCCAAGGAAATGCTGCCCCTGGTGGATAAGCCGCTGATTCAATATGCCGTGGAAGAGGCGATTCACTCCGGCGTGCAGAATATTATCATCGTCACCGGACGTGGGAAGGTCGCCATTGAGGACCACTTCGACGTCAGTTTTGAGTTGGAGCATCTTCTCGAAACGCGCGGGAAAAAGGATCTCCTGGCGACGGTGCGCAGCGTCTCCGACCTCATCGACATCTCCTATGTTCGCCAGAAGGAGGCGCTTGGCCTCGGACACGCGGTGCTCCGCGCGCGCGAACTGGTGGGCAACGAACCGTTCTCGGTGATCCTGTCCGACGACGTGATTGACGCCGAAGTGCCGTGCCTGCGCCAACTGCTCGACGTCTACGAATTTTATGGAGCGCCGGTGGTCGCGCTGATGGAGGTTCCCAAGGATCAAATCTCCGCCTACGGCGTGGTCGATGCCGAACCAGTCGCGCACAACGGCGGCCGCGATCGTCTGTACCGGATCCGCAACATGGTGGAGAAGCCCAAGCCCGGCGAAGCCCCGTCGAATCTCGCCATCATCGGCCGCTACGTCCTGACTCCGGAGGTTTTCAATTCGCTCACCGCGATTGAACCGGGCAGCGGCGGCGAAATTCAGTTGACTGACGGCTTGAAGCACATGCTGCGCAGCCGTCCCATCTACGGCTATCGCTTCGAAGGGACTCGCTACGACGCCGGTGATAAGCTCGGATTCCTGAAAGCGACCGTGGAGTTTGCGCTCAAGCGCTACGACCTGGGCGCGGATTTCCGTCAGTACCTGAAGTCTCTTTCTTTGTGACGATGACCCCCATAATCCAGCCGCTGAAGGCGAACGAGGCCGCCGCCCTGGCGGATCTTGTCTACCGGCAACTGGAGGGGAAACCGCTCACCGCCGATCTGCGCAGGCAATTTCGGGCGAGCCTGCCGCAACTCGGTTTAGAGACCTTCACGCCGTTTCCCGGATCGCTCGCGCAGGACCCGCTTCACCCGTCGACCTACTACCTCGCAATCGATACCCTCGCGACGCCGATGCTGCTCCGCATCGCGCTCGCCTCATCGCCCGGCGTCGAAGTGTTCCCCGAGGCGGTGCTGATCGGTCGCCTCCGTCCCGGCGGAGGCCGTGAAATCGTAATCGAGGCACTGCCATTCCCCGTTGCCGACCACGACAGCGTCCGCTCGGGCGATGAGGAAGCCATCCGCCTCGCCGCATCCCGCCTCTTAGGAAAAACCATATGACCCGTCGCGGATTCCTCGCCGCCGCCTCCATGACACCCCTGATTCATGCCGCCGACACCAGCGCTCGCTTGGGCGTCGACCTCTTCAGCCTCCGCAGCCAGAAATGGACCCCCTTCGAATCGCTCGACTATTGCGCCCGCCTCGGCGCCAAGCTGGTCCACTTCTCCGAACTGCAATATCTCGGCAGCCTCGACGAAGCGAATCTCCGGCAAGTGCGCGAACACGCGGCGAAACTCGGCGTCCTGATCGAAGTCGGCACCCGCACCTGCTGCCCCACCTCGAAAGCGTTCGACCCCAAGCTAGGCTCCGGCGAGGAGCAGATGCTCCACGCGATCAACGCCGCGCGCCTCACCGGCTCGCCCATCGTGCGGACCTTCATGGGCACCTTCGCCGACCGCAATCCCGCCGACGGTGGTATTGAACGCCACATGGAAGCCATGGCGCGCCTGCTGAAGAGCCTCCGCTCGCGCATCATCGACCAGAACCTGAAAATCGCCATCGAGAATCATGCCGGCGACATGCAGGCCCGCGAACTCAAGTCCCTGGTCGAATCGGCCGGCAAGGATTACGTCGGCGTCTGTCTCGACTCCGGCAATCCCCTTTGGGCCATCGAAGATCCTCATCTCACGCTCGACACTCTTTATCCTTACGTCCTCACCACGCATTGCCGCGATACCGCCGTGTGGCGCGTCCCCGAAGGCGCCGCGGTCGCGTGGGTCCGCATGGGCGACGGCAACGTCGATATCGCCGGGTACGTCGCGAAACTCCGCCGCCTGCGCCCCGAACTTCCCGTCACTCTCGAAATCATCGTCACCGGCCCGCGCATCTTTCCTTATCTCGACGAAAAATTCTGGGACCCCTACCGCAATCAGCCCGCCTGGGAATTCGCCCGCTTCGTAAAAATCGCCGAACAGGGCCATCCCCCCGATCCTCTCCCGCCGCTCCAGGGTGAAGCCTCGCTCGCCCGCGAACGCGCCGACCTCGAAGCCAGCCTGACCTACACAAGGAACATTCTCAACGTATGAGCATCCTCAAAAACAAAGTAGCCATCGTCACCGGAGCCTCCCGCGGCATCGGCCGCTCCATCGCCGAAGTCTTCGCCCGCGAAGGCGCGCAGGTGGTCATCTGCGGCCGCAAACAGGAAACCCTCGATCAGGTCGCGCGCGAAATCGGTAAAGGCGTGAGGCCCGTAGCCTGCCACGTCGGCAAATCCGCCGACATCGAAGCCCTCGTCTCGACCCCCACCCGCGAATTCGGCAGGATCGACATCCTGGTCAACAACGCGGCCACCAACATCGCCCAGGGCCCCTGCCTCGAAATGGATGAAGGCCAGTTCGACAAGATGGTGGAGATCAATCTCAAGAGCACCTTCCGCCTGATGAGGCTCGTCGCCCCCGGCATGTGCGAGCGCGGCGCCGGATCCATCATCAACATCGCCTCCATCGCCGGACTGCGCCCGCAAGTTCACAGCCTCCTTTACAGCATGACCAAAGCCGCGCTCATCATGATGACCCAGTCCTACGCCGTCGAGCTCGGTCCCAAGGGCGTGCGCGTCAACGCCATCGCGCCCGGCCTGATCCAGACTGTCCTCAGCGAATATTTCTGGAAGAACGAAACCCTCCGCGACAAACAACTGGGCGCGCAACCGATCAAGCACCTCGGCCAGCCGGTGGAGATCGCCGAAATCGCCCTCACCCTCGCCGGCGATCAATCGTCGTACATGACCGGACAGACGCTCGTAGTCGACGGCGGATACTTGTTATCGTCGATGTAGATGAAGTTTCTGTTCTTCCTTCTGACGATCGCCGCATCCGGCGCCGGCCTGATCGCCGACGTGCGCGAATCCCTCGCCCGCGGCGATGCCGCGCGCGCCGCGGAAACCATCCGCGCCTACCGCGCCTCCAAAGGCGTTACGCCCGAGGCCGTCGAAGCGCTCAGTTGGATGGCGCGCGGCGAGCTCGCTCAAAAGAATCTTGTCCAGGCCGATAAGTACGCGCAGGAAACCTACAAACTTTCGCTCGACCAGCTGAAGACCCACCCCCTGGCGCATGATGCCAATCTGCAAATCGCTCTCGGCGCCGCCATTGAGGTGGAAGCGAACGTCCTCACCACCCGCGGCCAGCGCGCCGAGGCCATCACCTATTTAGAGGAGCAGCTGAAAACCTACTACGCGACGCCTCTGCGTCCCCGCATTCAGAAAAACATCAACCTCCTCAGTCTCGAAGGAAAACGCGCACCCGCATTGGAGCGCGTCGCCATCCCCGCGGGAAAGCCCGTCCTGTTGTTCTTCTGGGCCCACTGGTGCGGCGATTGCAAATACGAAGCTCCCATCCTCGCCCGTATCAAGTCGGAGTTCGCTCCCAAAGGCCTGGTCTTCATCGCGCCCACCCAGAAATACGGCTACGCTGCCGCCGGTGAGGACGCGCCGCCCGCGGTCGAACTCCGTTACATCGAGCAGGTGCGGCAGCAATACTACGGCGGAGTGATCGACGCACCGGCGGCGGTGAGTGAAGAAAATTTCAATAGATACGGCGCCAGCACCGTGCCGACCGTGGTTCTGATCGACCGCAGCGGCGTCGTGAAGCTGTATCACCCCGGCGTCCTGACCTACGAAGAGCTCCGCCCCCGAGTAGAAGCCCTCTTCCGTTAGCCGCGTCCCCGCCTCTCTGCTACTTGTCTTTT
>JBEKOZ010000406.1:0-5076 GCA_049521275.1 Bryobacteraceae bacterium
CTTTTAACCAAGTTTTCCACGATCGCCGACTTTTCGGAGATCGTTACTTCAGGAGACCAAAAATGAAAAACTACGTATATAACTTCGGCGGCGGCACGGCTGACGGCGATGGGAAGATGAAGGATGTCCTCGGCGGGAAGGGCGCCGGATTGGCTGAAATGTCGAAGGCCGGCGTGCCCGTTCCTCCCGGATTTACCATCTCGACTGAAGTCTGTAACATATACTTCCAGAATGGGAACCAGGTTCCTACCGAGATCAACGATCAGGTTCTGAAGGCTCTCAAGAAGCTCGAAAAACAGATCGGCAAGAAGCTCGGCGACCCCAAGAATCCGCTGCTGGTCAGCGTCCGTTCGGGCGCGAAGTTTTCCATGCCGGGGATGATGAACACTATTCTCAACCTGGGTTTGAATGACGAAACTACCGAGGGCCTGGCGAAATTGACCAACAATCCGCGCTTTGCCTATGACTCCTATCGCCGTTTTATTCAGATGTTTGGCGAAGTTGCGCTGGACGTTCCCATGGAAAAGTTCGACGAGATTTTCGATAAACAGAAACACAAGGCGAAAGTCAAATCAGACACCGAATTATCCGCCGACGATTTAAAGGCGATTATCGTCGAATATAAGAAAGTCAAGCCGTTTCCGCAGGATGCGCATGAACAGCTGGCGATGGCGCGCGACGCGGTGTTTCGCTCCTGGTGGAACCCGAAGGCGTCCTATTACCGCAAGATGGAAAAGATCCCCGATGAAATCGGTACCGCCGCGAATGTGCAGGCGATGGTGTACGGGAACTTAGGGGACACCTCGGCGACCGGCGTCGGTTTCACGCGCGATCCCGCGACGGGCGAGAACACCTTTTACGGCGAGTTTCTGGTTAACGCGCAGGGCGAAGACGTGGTGGCCGGGATTCGCACGCCGGAGCCGATCACGGATCTCGAAAAAATTATGCCCGTAGCGTACAAACAACTTCGCGAAATCACGGCGAGCCTCGAAAAACATTATCGCGACATGCAGGATTTCGAGTTCACCATCGAAGACAACAAGCTGTACATGCTGCAAACACGCAACGGAAAACGCACCGGTCCGGCGGCGGTGCGCGTGGCGGTTGAGATGGTCGAGGAAGGGCTCATCGACAAAAAAGAAGCGGTGCTGCGCGTGCAGCCGCAACAGCTCGATCAACTGCTGCATCCGGTGTTCGACAACGCGTCGCTGAAAGCGCTAAAGCTGGTAGCCAATGGAATTGCGGCATCGCCCGGAGCGGCGGTGGGCCGCGCGGCGTTCAGCGCTGATGACGCGGTGGAGCTGGCGAAAACGGGTCCGGTGATTCTGGTGCGCAAGGAAACCACGCCCGACGATATTCACGGCATGGACGTGGCGAAAGGCATTCTGACGGCGGTCGGCGGCAAGTCGAGCCATGCCGCGGTAGTGGCGCGCGGGATGGGCCGGCCTTGCGTGGTGGGCGCGGGCTCGCTCCAGATTTCCGAGCGCAACAAACAATTCTCGACAACTGTGGGCGGCAAGGCGGTTACGGTGAAGGAGGGCGACTGGATCTCGCTCGACGGCACGACGGCGAATGTTTATTTAGGCAAAGCGACGACGAACGATCCTGATCCGAATTCGTCGTACTTCGGCCAGCTCATGAAGTGGGCCGATGAATTTCGCGGCAAGTTCGGAGTGCGCGCGAACGCCGATATTCCCCGCGACGCGAAGGCCGCGCGCACCTTCGGCGCCGAAGGCATTGGGTTGTGCCGCACCGAACACATGTTCTTCGCCGAGGATCGCATTCCGCACGTGCAGGCCATGATTCTGGCGCGCGACGAGAAGACGCGGCGCAAGGCTCTCAAGAAACTTCTGCCCATGCAACGGGCTGATTTCGCGGGTCTTTTCAAATCGATGGATGGATTTCCGGTGGTGATTCGGACGCTCGATCCTCCGCTGCATGAGTTTTTGCCGAAGCGCGAAGACCTGATGGTGGATCTGACGCGGCTGCCTTATGTCGACATCAAGATCAAGAAAGAGATGTCGGAAAAGTATCGCATTCCGGTCGCAGAGCTAAAGAAAAAGTTGCCAGAATTGCTGCACCGGGTTGAGGAATTGCACGAGTTCAATCCGATGCTGGGGCATCGCGGGTGCCGTTTGGGGATCACCTATCCGGAAATCACGGAGATGCAGGCGCGGGCGATTTTCGAGGCGGCGGTGCAGGTGGCCAAGCGCGGGGTGAAGGTGCTGCCGGAGGTGATGATTCCGCTGATCGGCAGCGCGAAGGAGCTGGAGAATCAGAAGGCGATCGTCGACACCGTGGCCAAGGAAGTGTTGGCGAAGGCGGGGATGCCGGAGCTGCATTACATGGTCGGGACGATGATCGAGATTCCGCGCGCGGCGATCACGGCGGACAAGGTCGCGGTGTTCGCGGAATTCTTCAGCTTCGGTACGAACGACCTGACGCAGACGACCATGGGCCTGTCCCGCGACGACTATACGAAGTTCTCCAGAGAGTATGAGAACCTGAAAATCTTCACCGCCGATCCGTTCGCGGCCATCGACCAGGAAGGCGTGGGCAAGCTGATCGAAATGGCGATCAAACTGGGGCGCAAGACGCGTCCGGACCTGGAGATCGGCATTTGCGGGGAGCATGGCGGCGAGCCGAGCTCGGTTGAGTTTTGTTACCGGGTGGGGATGAACTATGTATCGTGCTCGCCCTATCGGGTGCCGATCGCGAGGCTGGCGGCGGCGCAGGCGGCGATTGCGGGGGATAAGGGCGACAAGGGCGAGAGGAATCGGACGGCTTAGGGTCAGGTTAAGCTGGAGTGGGGATGTCATGACGATTACGCTCACACCCAAGCAGGAAAAGGTTATCAAGCAAGCCATTGATTCCGGTCTGGTCCGGTCAGTGGATGATTTCATTGAATCCGCAATTGACGCGCTTTCTCACCCTGAGGCCGCCTTCGACAAGGAAAAAGCGCAAGCGGCCGTCGCGCGCATCCGCGAACTGCGGCAAGGCGTGCGGCTCGATCTCCAGGGGATGTCGCTCCGGGAATTCGCGCACATCGGGCACCGATTTTGATCAAAGCGTTTGTCCTTGATGTGTCTGCCTGTATGCCCTGGTGCTGCGAGGATGAAACTACTCCGTCCTCCGACGAAATGCTCGATTGGGCAAAGGAAGGGAGCGAGTTGCATGTTCCTTCCTTGTGGGGATGGGAAATCATGAATGCCATCGGCGTGGCCGTTCGGCGCCGTCGAATCAAGGCAGAGCGTGGTAAAGAATTTCTGGAGCAGCTCGCAGTACTGAATTTCAAGATCGACGCTCCACCGCAGGTGCGGGACTTTCCGCGCCTGCATGGCTTGGCCACCATGTATGAGTTGACATCTTACGATGTGGCTTATCTTGATCTCGCAAAGCGCCTGTCCTTGCCCTTGGCGACACGCGACGGCGAGCTGGCGAGGGCGGCGGTGTCGGAGGGCATCGAGGTTCTGGGGAAATAGACGGCTGGGAACGAAAGTGTCTCTTCCTGGTAGAAGAGGGTCAAGGGAAAAGTGTGCGGGTCACTTCAGTTCGATATTAACATTGGAGCTCGCCATCTTCCCGTCCACCGCTTCCTGGACCACTGCCCGCAGCCGGTACTTGCCCGGCGGCGCGTCCAAATTGAGCCCAGCATTGATCCCGCTCGCCGACAAACGCGCATAGGTTGCGTCGGCCATCGCGAAATCCATGGTCCCTTCTTTCGCGGCAACGATGTTCCCCATCCCGTCGAGCAGCGCCACGACCAGCTTCAGCTGCTGCACCCGCCGTTCCTCTCGGACCGGAAATTGCAGCTTGTCGATGGCAACATGGATCTGGGTCTTGACCGTCGTCATCCCCGCCGTGGGAGCGCGATCCAAACGGAACGCGACCGTCGCCGCGAAATCCGCCAGCGTCGAAACACCGGTGACCTCGCGATCCAGTTCTCTTTCTCGTCCAATGGGTTCGCTTTTTGCCGGCGGCGTTGCAAAATAGCCCGGCCGGGCCTGAATCACATAAGGTTTGGACTCACTGAACGTCACCTTCAGCTTGTGATACTTCCCATCCGGCGCCGTATCGCCCCGCCGAAAGCCGAGGACGTAACTCACCTCCGGAATCGAACCCATCTGCCGGAATCCGTTAGGCAGGTCGTTATTGTTGTGGAAGAACAATCCCCCGGTCGCCTGCGCAAAGTCGGACATCACCTGGTTGTTGGTGAATGCCTTCATGCCGAAGGAACTGGTCTCAAAACGAAAAGTCTGGACGGGAAGCGTCCCCGTAACACTGATTCCGTCACTGGCTGACCGACCGGGGATATCGGTATACAGCCCTTTGGCGTCCACTGAGCTGATCACGATCCCGCCCCGCAGGGCCTGATCGATCACCTGGTCTCGCTCCCGTTCGAGCGTGGCGGAATTGAACCCGGAGGAGACCAGCAGGAACAGGCGCCGTCCCGGCATCGCCTGAAGGGATCGCATCACGCGGCCGATCACGTCGAGCGTCGCCTGCGATGCAACCCTGACCATGCCCCAGGTCATCTCCGCCTTTGCCCGGATCTCCGGTCCCGCCAGCTTCTCCCCCTGTCCCACCGGGATATAGGCGGAACCCCCGTTAGAGTTGCACGCCCCTGCCTCCGCGTTGGCGGCGTCGATTGCCGCCGGATCGAACAGTTCGACGATCTGATACGCCTGGTACGGGCTGATGTTGGGACATCCGCCCAGGCCCGTCTCGGAAAATTTCGGATGCGCCTTCAGCTTGTCGATCGCCCCGATCAGCTTCGCTTTGTCGCCGGTGTAATCGAGGAAGTCCCCTGACGTGGAAAATAGCGCAACCCGGTCGCTGTCATCCAGCCCTTCATTGACGAACCGCCGTCCGGCGATTTGGGCGCGCTTCAAGTCCCCGCTGTTGGTTCCGAAGTCCTCGAAATAAAGGGCGATGAAGCGAGGAGGAGCGGCAACGCTGGCCGGCCCAGGCTGCTCCGCCGTCGCGCCCGCCGCGGGACTCGTCAATCCTGCACCGCTAACCGCCGTTTGCGGTTTTACGCTCCTGACTCCCGGCGTCTCGACGGCAAAAAAGGTC
>JBEKOZ010000407.1:0-5062 GCA_049521275.1 Bryobacteraceae bacterium
GGCGCGGCTGGCCCTACAAAGAGCCGTGCGGCCGCCCTCGCGCACCCGCGGCAACACCAGATAGCGAATGGGAGCCGATGCGCGGAACCGATTCGGATAAATTTCGTGGAGCAGAAGAATGCTCTTGCCGTTGGCCGCTTCATCGCCGGGAATGGCCCGATCCGCAAGCCTCTGAAATCGAGAGAGGTGATGTTCCTCGATCCAAGCGGAACTATAGAGGCTATGCGCGAGAAACGCGCCAGGACCGGTTTCTTCCAGAAGCGTGTAATCTTCGGCGAGCATATCGAGACCCGCCTCGAGAGCGGCGAGTGATGCCGTCGTCTTCCCCGACCCTCCGCGGCCGCCGAACAGAATTCCCGTTCCTCGCCAGCTCACCATACCCGCATGCACCGGAGTGAGACCGCGTTGCTCCAACCACAGAAGCAGGGGACGAACCACAGGCTTGGCCTGCTCAAACGTTGACATTCGATCCATCGATTCCACGCATCCCACGATTTCGTTTTCGGCACGATCGATGCAGTACCAGGAGCCGGAAGCAAGTAGCGTGTGGCAAAAGTAGCGCCGGTCCGGCGAGGTCCAGAATCGATGACCGCCCATCGTCTGTCCGCCTTCGAACGTCCCGGCGTCCACTAATCCGGAACACGGAGGTTCCGTAATTCGAATTGTTAAAGCCGCTTCGCCCGGACTCGCAGCAAGGTGACCGAATGCCCCATGCAGCCGTTCGAGAAGAGGTGCCGTTGTGGCTTGAAGAGAGATTGAATTCCCGGCCAGGAAAAAGCGCCGTTCTTCAAAACTCGGGTTATCGAGTAAGTCCCGGACCCGGCGATACAACTCCCCGGCTGGATTGGCTGCGACGGGCTTCAATCTCTGAGCTTAATATAGTCAGTTCCGCAAGTCACTTTCGCGATCGATAAGCGGTACTCTTGCGTAATGCGACCCCTTCGGTATTCCATCAACGTCACATTGGACGGGTGCTGCGATCATCGTGCAATGTTCGCGGACGAAGACTTGCATCGTCACGCGGCCGGGAACCTCGACCAAGCCGATGCTCTCCTTTTTGGCCGGGTGACTTACGAAATGATGGAGGCAGCGTTCCGGCCGCCGGGGCAGACGGGAGAGAGGCCTGATTGGATGGAACCCTTCGCCCGGACGATCGACGCGGCAAAGAAGTACGTCGTTTCGAGCACCCTGGACCAGGTCGATTGGAACGCGGAGCTCCTGCGCGGGGATCTAGGAAAGGCCGTTCAGCAGCTCAAGCGCGAGTCGGGTAAGGGACTGCTGGTGGGGGGCGTGAAGCTCCCGCTGGCGTTGGCGGAACTGGGATTGATCGATGAGTACGAGTTCGTGGTGCAGCCGAGGCTAGCGGGCCACGGGCCGACGTTGTTCGCGGGGCTATCGAAGCATTTCGACTTGAGGCTCGTGAGCCGGCTGGAGTTCGGCTCGGGGGCGGTGGCGATGCGGTATGAGCCGAGAAGGTAGCCATTGGGCTTGTTAGCCCGAGGCGGCCGCGTCATGGAGCTACTCTGACTCCATCAGACGCGCGTGATAAGATTGCGCTATGCCGAAATTCGTCATCGAGCGCGAGATTGAGGGAGCCGGGCAGATGACTTCAGATCAGGCCCAAGCCGCGGCGCGGCGGTCGCTCGAAGTCCTGCGCGATCTTGGACCGCAAATCCAGTGGCTCCACAGCTACGTGACCGACAATAAGGTCTATTGCATCTACTGGGCGCCCGATGCGGAGATCATTCGGGAACACGCCGCGCGAGCGGGCTTTCCAGCCAGCCGAATTTCAGCCGTTCGCCGATTAATGGAACCCGCTAGCGCTGACGAAATTCACTAGTAAGCGGTCCCAGCGATTTTATCGGATATGTTTCGCCAAATCCCCGCACTCACGTGACGGGGCTATGCTAACGATGTGACCGGGACAGCTTGCTAGAAATCATTACAGCGATTTCAGACTTTCAAGGCCCAAGCGAACGCTTCTTCCGGACTCATGTTCCAGCCCTTCATCCAACTGGCCGTCGCCGCCGCGCCCAATTCCCCACGAATCGGAGCAAGCCTCTTTTCGAGCTTTTCCCGCGCCGCGACATCCAAGCCTACCAGCACGAATTTCTCCCGTAAACCCGCCGCCGCGCCCGCCAATATCAATACATTTTCCGGAGCGTTTTCCAGCGCGACAATGGCCAGGGATTCCAGAACTCGCGGCAAATCCGCCTTGTTCTCGGGCCCGTAGAGGCGCAGGCATTCCTTGTAAAGCCGGCGCGATTCCTTCAGGTTCCCCGCGGCTCCGATCAAACCCGCCAGATCGTGGAGGCAGGAAGCCACTCCATGCGAAAGTCCGAGCTGACGAAACTTCGCCAAAGCCTCCTCATACAACGCGCGCGACCGGACATCGTCGCCTTGCTCATGGAACAGATCCGCCTGGTGGCTGAGACACCACGTTGCGTTCTCCTTATTCCCCGATTGCTCGAACAGGCGCATCGCCTCCGCGTATAGAGCGCGAGCTTGTTCAAACTCGCCAAATACCTTGACCACGTCGGCCAGATTGCTGAGGGTCCCGGCAATGGTTTTGGGGTTGCCGGTAGCCCGCGCGATCTCCACCGCGCGCTCCGACCAAAGCCTGGATTGCTGCCAATCTTTCCGTTTGAAGTTGAACCCGAGGTGAGTGGCAGCCACCAGGAGGCCCTGCTGATCGCCGGCTTTCTCAAAGTCGCTGTAGGCTTGTATCACCGCCGGAAACTGGTATTCGCCGGTCAGCTCGTTCTGAAAATCGAATTTCCAGAAATTGCTCCCATAGCGCAAGTACGGAAAGCGTTCGACGCCGGGCATCGCCAGGAATCTTGAAATCCGCTCAAAGCCTTCGCGGTGCAGGCGCAGCGAATAGAAATAGAGTCCCAGACTAATGATCAGGCGCAGTCCCCATTCGATTTCTCCGGAAGCCTCGAACCAGTCGAGCGCCGCTCGAAAGTTTCCCAGCTCGGGGTCGAATGGGTGGTGTTCTCCTAGGCGCTCTCTGCGAATGGAGGGAGCTTCTTCCTCCGCTAATACGAGGTAGTAAGCGCCATGCGCCTTCCGGATGTACGCCGCTTCTCCAGCCTCCGCCAGGCGCTCGAGTCCATATTCCCGCATCGTCACGAGCATGGTGAACCGCGGCTCGCCATGCTCGGATCCAGTGCGCCGGATGAGGCTGTTATCGGCCAGTAGCTCAATTGCTTCCCACAAATTGAGCCGCAAATCCTGGCGCGTGTCGCAGACCGCTTCGATGGCGTCGATCGGCGCGCCGCCCACGAAGACAGACATGCGCCGGAACAGTTTCTGATGTCCGGCATCCAACAGGTTGTAGCTCCAATCGAGCGTCGCGCGCAGCGTCCGCTGGCGCTGAGGGGCGTCCCGCGCCCCGCCTGTCAAAACCTCCAAGGGATCCTGCAAGCGTTCGCGAAGAGCTTTCAACGGAAGCAGTTTCGTGCGCGCGGCCGCCAGTTCGATCGCTAATGGTAATCCATCCAGCCGCGCACAAATTTCCGCCACGAATCGTAGCTGCTCCGGATCCGGGGCCAAGCCGCGTAAGCCAGGCGCGCGCTCCAGAAACAACCTCACCGCCGGCGACTGCGCGGACGCGTTCCCGGCCGGCGCTTCGCATGACAGTAAGGATGGAACGGGGAACTCGTATTCGCCATAAACGTGCAAAGCCGCGCGGCTCGTAACTACGATCTTCACGCGGTCGGAGGTCATATCGGCCACAAACCCGGCGGCATCCAGAACGTGCTCGAAATTGTCGAGCAGCAGTAGCATGGATCCAGCCAGATTCTCCCGCAAATGCCGGAGAATGGCGCTCTCGAGCGACGCATCCGTGGTCGGATCGACGTTCAGAGCGCGGGCTATCTCCGAGGCTACCAACGCCGACTGGCTAACCTTGTCGAGCGGTACGAAGCACACGCTTCCGGGGAACGACTCAGCCATCTGCCTCCCGAGCTCGAGCAAGAGCCTGGTCTTGCCGATTCCTCCCGCGCCGGTCAACGTCAGCAGTCGAATATCCGGATCGAGCGTCAGCTCCCGCAACCGGATTAATTCGTCTTCGCGTCCGATCAAAGCCGTCCGAGGGGTGGGCAAATGATAAACCGGCGCGCCAGCCGGCGGGCGAACGGTGACGGTGGCCGCGATTGTCAATAGCTCCTGTTGTATCGCGGCCGTCGATGAAAACCGGTCTCCTGGGGACTTGGCAAGGCACCGCTCCACGATCCATCGAAGCGGCGCCGGAGCCAGCGGATTCACCCGCACCAGCGGCTCGGGTTGCTGCAAAAGAACGGCGGCCTGTATGTCGATCGAGCTCTTTCCCAGGAATGCCCTTTGACCCGTCGCCATTTCGTAAAGCACCACGCCGAAGGAAAACTGGTCGGAGCGAAAATCGATTTTCTGTCCTCTCGCTTGCTCCGGCGACATATATCCTGGTGTTCCCAGGACAACGCCGGGAACGGTGGCCGGATGCATCGAAGGTGTTCCCTCTCCGATGTCCATTCGCTTGGCGATGCCGAAGTCCAGCAGCTTCACGCGCCCGCTGGCCGTGATCATGATGTTCCCGGGCTTTAAGTCGCGGTGGATGATTCCGCGATCGTGCGCCGCAGCCAGGGCGTCGGCGATCTGCGCGCCGTATTCCAACACAAGCGGTATGGACAGCGCTCCCTTGCTCAATCGCGAGCCAAGCGTCTCACCCTCAACCAGCTCCATAACCAGATAGTTGGGGCCGATGTCGTGGATGGTGCAAATGTGAGGATGATTCAGGGATGCGATTGCCCGTGCCTCCCGCTCAAACCATCCGCTGAACTTCTCAGGACAAATCTTAATGGCGACCTTCCGGTCAAGCCTGGTGTCCAGCGCCCGAAACACCTCGCCCATGCCACCCGCGCCCAGCAGTGCTTCCAATTGATACGGGCCCACCCGCCTCCCTGCGATCACTTCCGTAACCGGCGCGTCCTTCGCGAAGGTCTTTGCCGGTTGTTCCATCAAACCGTCGCAAGCTTCCTGCGCGAGGAGCGACTTCACGTATCGCCGGATCTCACCGTCC
>JBEKOZ010000408.1:0-5046 GCA_049521275.1 Bryobacteraceae bacterium
AGTAGCTCGGCCAGCAAGCGGATCTTGTCGGCCCGTGCGGTGGCGCTGGAGTTTTCTCGCGTCAGAAGTCCGAGATTGGTTTTCAAGCCGCGGGCGATCGCGTCGTCAAGGGATAGGCCTAATGGCACAGGGGTCGCCTCGCCGGTTGGCGTACTACCGTTGAATTGCGCGAATAGCGGCAAGAATATGCTTGACAGCATCATAACTGTCCTTAAAGTGATCAATTTTGCCTCGTTAGGGATTATCTCGCCTGGGATAGCGCATAGAACGGCCGCGGCGAACGTTGCTATTGAGGTTCTCGATGAGGTGCTTGGTATACAGGCCCTTAGCCACGAACTCGGCACCCTCCGCCTTGAGCTCGCCCAGTAATTCCTCTCCACGCTCATCAATGCCAGTCACGTCACTCAAATCGATCACATACTTACGTCCGCGAGACCGGTCACGTATCTGATCCCAATTCGAGCGGAGCTCCGCTACCCACAGGCCTGCCAGATGTCCGCACAAGATCCATCTGTCTTCGTTAACAGTTGCGCTGTTCGTGATCTTGAGCATCGGGCCGTTCCTTACAAGGGGAACAGATGCATCCGGGCAGCCACGCTACGCGGTTCTGTCACGAGTCGAGAAAGTCCTGATGCCTTAAGGGTTTGGCATTTCCAGCGGGGGGGAATTCGGGGAGGGTGCCGAAGAACGCTGCCCGAAAATCAGGGAGATGCCGATTTTTTCGGCAGCTTCTTAAGCGCCCGAGCGCGAAACGCGGATGCCGAGCTTCTGCATGCGAGATTGCAGCGTGGACCGACGCATGCCGAGGAGGGCCGCAGCGCCGTTGGGGCCGGCGACCTTCCAGTTGGTCTTATTGAGAGCGGCGACGATTCCCTGCCGTTCGGCGTGGTCGATAGCCGTCTGCAAGCCCCCGCCGTCGGGATTGGTCACTGGCGTCGCATCGGTACGAAGGTGCAGTTCGTCCGTCGGCACCTTTAGAACCTGTCCTGTTGAGAGGATGACAGCCCGCTCGATCACATTTTGCAGTTCCCTAATGTTGCCGGGCCAGTGATACCGCACCAGCGTGGTCATGGTCTCAGACGGGATCGTGTCGATGCTCTTGTTCATGCGGCGATTGAATTGCTCCACGAAGTGCCGCACCAGTAACGGAATATCTTCGGGACGCTCGCGCAGCGCCGGAACACGGACTGGAAAAACGTTCAGGCGATAGTAGAGATCCGAGCGGAACTTCTGCTCGTTGACCATCGCTTCCAAGTCCCGGTTCGTGGCCGCGATCAGCCGCGCGTCCGTGCGAAGCGTACGTGTGCTACCTAGCCGTTCGAATTCGCGCTCTTGCAAGACGCGAAGGAGTTTCGGCTGCAATTCGACTGGAATTTCACCGATTTCATCCAGAAAAACGGTCCCTCGATTCGCCAGCTCAAACCGTCCGACGCGTTGCGCAATGGCTCCCGTAAAGGCGCCTCTTTCATGCCCGAATAGTTCGCTTTCCAGCAGTCCCGTGGGAATGGCCGCGCAGTTCAGCTTCACGAAAGCGTTCGCACCGCGCGAACTCAGATTGTGCACGGCGCGCGCGATCAATTCCTTCCCAGTCCCCGTTTCGCCATAGATCAACACCGTGGAATCGGTTGGCGCCACCGTCTCGACTAGCGCCAGGACACGGCGCAACGCCTCGCTCTTCCCCACGACCTCCTTAAAATTCAGCTCGCTGCGGATTTCGTCTTCGAGGTAAAGTTTCTCTAACGCAAGCTGATCCTTCATGTCGGAAACATGACTGTACGCGACGGCATTGTCCACCGCGATCGCCACCTGCTTGGCAAACTGGGTGAGGAATGCGACGTCGTCCCGCGAAAATGCATCCTCCCGGACGCTACCCATACTCAAAACACCGAGAACGCCCTTCCGGCTGGTGAGCGGCAGATAGCAAGCAGATTTGATTCCCAGCTCTTCGATAAGTGGATTGTTCGCCAGTTCCCGGGTGCCGGCGAGGATGGACTCTCCCGTTCGAAAAACCTCGGCCGCCGGCGATTCAGCGCCGCCACTTGGCTCAAGCCCTTCGTGAATCGCGTCGGGGCTTCCTGGAAAATCCATCGCGTAGATCCGCAGCCGGCCGTCCTCCGCATCTGGCAACTCGATGCCAACGCCGTCGATCTGCATCACGCGCCGGAGATTCGCTGCAATCACCCGAAGCAGGTCCCGAAGGTCCAAAGTCGAGACTACGCGGTTGGTCAGGTCCAGTAGAAGCTCCAAGCGTTCCTGGGCTCGAAGCGAGGTCTGAAAATTGATGGCATCGTCGATCGCAAGTGCGATCTGGCTGGCAACCAGCGATAGAAACCGCACCTCTTCTTCTGAATAGGCGTTGAGTCTTTTACTGGCAAGGACGAGACTACCTAGCCGGCGGTGTGCCGTGCTTAGAGGAAGCCCGCACGCCGATTGAAGCCCCCTCTCCTTAAGTTGCTCCACGGAATAAGGAAAACGCGTCTCCCGCCAAACATCGGCGACGACTGCGGCCTGTTGATTCGCGGACACCCACCACGCAAGCGTCTCCTCAATCCGAATGTCGGAATGTTGAGGGGCGATCTGTTGCAAGCTGTCGCAAATATGCCAATTCGTCCTCTGCGAGGATTCATCGAACTGAGCAATGCCATCAAAGGGAGTCACCGGGCTCAATTCGTCGACCAGGACGCGGAACAGCTCCGCGGTCTCATGTTGAGCCCGGATCGAATCGGCGAGCCGGATCAGTGATTCATAGCGCGCTCCGACCGATTGGTCCAATGGCACTTCGCTGGTGGTGCTCCCCATGCTTTCATCTTAGACCCGGTTCAATGGTTCCGGGATGCAAATACTTTTTTCAACAAGCTCCGTAGTGGGCGTCGAACGGGCATTGTGTTTTGCGCAGAGGCGTCCTCCGCGCTTTCGTTTCAACCGCATTTGTCTTTGCATGGATTCGAGTTCGACGCGACAAATATCGCTGAAGCGCCTCAATGAATTATGCTCACCGGCCGTGGCCCTGGATCGGATTTGCTCAGGTGTCAAGTTCGGTTTCGAGTACGTGGCGATAATTTCCATGATTACTTCCTCCGCACTCGCGAGCAGGTCTGCCGGGGAACTAAGGCGAATGGGGCTCAAAAGGGCATAAGCTGGTATCAAGTTTTTCGGATCACCTTCGTCGTGCTCCAGGGCATCCAGGAAGAGGCGCGCACTTTCAGTAATGAAATCTGAGTACAGCCCCTCGCGCTGGTAAATTGTCTTGGCCAGCAACTCGCGCCGGCCTTGGTTCCGCTGAGTGATTCAAGCGCCTAAGCTGGAACCCAATGCACCTATGAGCGAACCCAAAAGGGCCGCAAGACCCGTGATTGATCCCGGATTCATCGACAACCTTCAACAGACTGTCATTTCCCGATTATATAAGCAAGTGCTCCTCCCTGCTCAACGCTGTGGACGCCGATCGTAGTTGAACTCCAGCTTTGCCGAAAGATCGACAAAGTGCCAGAGCTTCGGTAACTGCCCGGCATCAGCGGGTTCAAATGCCGGTTCTAAAATGCTGTTAGATTCTCCTCCCTTTGAGCGGCGGCACGTTCCGCCGCCTCTTTTTCTTGGGGCACTGTGGAATCGCACGTGCACCTATATCCGTGGAAACAGGCAGGCAAGCTTGGAGACGACCGGGATCGCGATGGCGCTACTCGCAACGTTCGAAGACAGCGTGCTCATCGAACTGGCACTGGCCGGCCAACACGAATGCTTTACGGTCTTGATGGATCGCCACTTGGCCGCAATAAAAAAATGCATTGGCTCGATGGTGCGGAACAGAACGGATGCGGATGACCTGCTTCAGGAGGTCCTATTGAAAGTCTGGCGTCGTCTGTCAACCTTCCGGTTTCAATCCAGCTTTCGCACTTGGATGACTCGCGTGGCCATTAATGAAGTATTGCAGTCCTATCGCCGGGACCAGCGCATGCGGCTCTTTCAGCCATTCGCGGATTTCGACTCTTTCAGTTCTCCCCACGGATCGCCACTTCAGTCTTTAACTCGCGCCGAAACGATCAAAGCAGTAGGCCAAGCTGTTGTTGAACTCCCCGCGAAATACAGGCAGGTCCTGATCCTTCGAGAGTTTGAGGAGCTTAGTACGCGAGAAATAGCACAATCGCTCCGCGCAAGCATCCCGGCGGTCAAGACACGGCTGTTTCGGGCGCGACTCATGCTTCTAGCCGCGCTCCAACAATTCAATGGGCCGCAATGGACGCCTGGAAGGAGGAATCGATGTCATGGCGAACAGCCAAGGATCTCCAGCTCAACGAGCGAACGGAAGAAGGGATTCGGATTCTCGATTTAAGCGGATCTCTGATCATAGGCGATTCGGAAGCGAGGCTGCGAGCCGCGATCGTCGGGCTGGCAGAAACAGGAGCTGTGAACGTCATCCTCAACTGCGGGAGTGTGACAGACATTGACGAGGATGGGCTCGGCGCCTTGATCTTCTGTTACGCACGCATCGTGCGCTCCGGCGGGGCGCTGAAACTGTTCAATCTTCCGCTTCATCTGAGCCTGATGATCCTCGCCAAGCTGGAGACGGTATTCGAAGTATTCACAGAGGAGCAGGATGCGGTAAACAGCTTCTTTCCGGCGCGTGCGGTTCGCCGCTACGATATCCTGGAGTGGATTCAGGAGGAAGAAAACGCTCCACCGGCGGTTCTGCCGAAGTGAGTAACCTCGAAGCCGTACGCGACAGCCTCATCACCGTGGCCAAGTTTACGGGTGTTCCGGTAATTGCCGAACAACTGCCTCACTTTCGGCAACACCTTCGAACAAGACCTCGCCATTTACCCGCGGACGGGAAGGTTTTCACTAACAGATCGCCGGGGCTACCAGAGGTCGATTGGAGCGCCGCATGCTGTCAAGGATGCCAGCACTGGAGCAGGCATCAGCCAGTCCCGGTAGCGCAAAGGAGCAATAAGATGTTTGAAAATAAATCTGTCTTCACGTCTCTGCGAACAGCTATTGATCCCCAACTCCATCAGCGCGAAAAGGACGGGATTCGGATTCTCGATTTGC
>JBEKOZ010000409.1:0-5035 GCA_049521275.1 Bryobacteraceae bacterium
TGGCACGCCGAAGGCCGGATCACCGCCGACGGTTACGCCGTCTGGATGGCCATCCCTTTCCGCAGCCTGCGCTTTTCGAGCGCCAACGTGCAGACCTGGGGTATCGGACTCGCCCGATTTGTTCCCGCCATCAACGAGTCCTCTTATTGGCCCTATTACACCTCGCGCATCAGCGGATTCGCCACCCAGCTCGGCACCACCGAGGGACTCGAAAAAGTCTCCGCGGGCCGCAACCTGACCATCACTCCCTACGTTTTTGGCGAGCGCGCGCAATACCTCAATACACCCAGCTACACCTCGCCCGACTTCAAATCGCAGACCGAACTGCGCGCCGGCGCCGACATCAAAGCCATCATCCACGATTCCTACACCCTCGACGTCACTCTCAATCCCGACTTCAGCCAGGTCGAAAGCGAGGACCCGCAGATCACCATCAACCAGCGATTCGAAGTGTACTTTCCGGAGCTGCGCCCCTTCTTCCTCGAAAACGCCGCCTATTTCCTCACCCCCGACAATCTTTTTTTCAGCCGCACCATCCAGGACCCCGAATTCGGCGCGCGGCTCACCGGACGAGACGGTCCGTGGCAGATCGGGTTCCTGGGAATCGACGACCGTTATCCCGGAAACACCCTCCCCTCGTCGTCTCCCAACTACGGCCAGCATGCCGCCAACGGCGTAATCCGCGTGCAGCGCGACATCGGCGAAGAATCGAATATAGGTATCATGGCGACCGCCTACGATTTCGGCGCTCACCACGAATATGTCGGCTCGCTCGACGCGCGCATCCGCTTCAGCGACAATCTCGTTCTCACCGGCCAGGCCGTTCACAGCGACACCAGCATTCCTGGGCTTCCGCATGTTTCGGGAGCCGATTATCTCGCCGCGCTCGAATACTCCAGCCTCCATTTTGAGGAGACCACCCACTATCTCGACCGCAGCCCCAACTTCCAGACCACTCTCGGCTTCATCCCGCGCGTCAATATCCGTCAGGTCGACCAGGATCTGGCCTACCACTTCCTGCCCGCCGGCGATTTAGTCAAATCCTGGGGCCCGACCATGGAGCTGATCGAGGACTGGGACCACACCGAAAAAATTCAGGACCGCATCATCACTCCCGGCGTCGCCTTGGAGCTCACCGGCCAGACCTTCCTCACCGCCCAGAACACCCAGTCGATCGAGGTCTATCAGAACATCGCCTTCCGCAAACACCTCACCGATTTTTCCGTCAATACCGATATCTCCAAACACTTCGGCATCGCCAGCGACTTTAATTTCGGCCGCGTCGTTAATTACTATCCGGCCGCCGGACTCCAGCCGTTCTCCGGCAACGGGCAAAATGGAAGCTTCAAATTCATCGTCCGTCCCTCTTCGCGCTTCCGATTCGAACAGACCTACCTGCTAAGCCATCTGACGTCAGCCGTCAACGGCACGCCGATCTTCTCCAATCACATCCTCCGCTCCACGGTGCGCTACCAGTTCACCAAACAGTTCTCCTTGCGCATCATCGGCGAGTACGACGCGGTCCTGCCCAACCCCAGCCTGGTAAACCTGACCAACAGCAAAATATTCACCAGCAACGTCCTGTTCACCTACCTCCTCTCGCCCGGAACAGCCCTTTACGCCGGCTACACAGACCAGCGCCAGAACCTGGCCCTGCTGCAAGCGATGACTCAAGGCATGCCCCCGTCGCTGGCCATCATCAACGACCCCAGCACCCTAACCGACCGCCAGATCTTCCTAAAAATCAGCTACGCCTTCCACCGCTAATCCCGGCGCTTGTGGCCCTCCAGCGGCATTCCCGACTCAGATCGAACACGTTGCAGCCGACATCGCAAGCATCAACAAGTCGACACGGAAACCGCTTCCTGCGGTCGCGGCTCAGTAGAGCTCTGGAGCATTATCAACTGCTTGCCGAGCCGTGACCAAAGGGAGCGGTTGCTAATCGACCGCAGGAAGCGATTTCATTCGAGACCCTCCGCCCGGCGCTCGTGGCGCACGCACTCGTGCGTGCCGCGTCGCCACTCGTGGCGACGCCCGGTGCCCCAGAGACGATAAACTGATCTCCGGTGGCGCAACTCGATCTGACATTCCGGGGCGTTCGCGGCTCCGTTCCCCGAGAAACGGCCGGTCCAGTCAGATGAGCGGACCCAGTTTTCTCATCTACCTCCCGGATGGCGAAACCACTGTATTTGAAATCGCGCGCCCGCTGGTCACCATTGGACGGGGCGATGATAACGCCATCGTTCTCGAGGATCCCTCCCGCAGCATTTCGCGCTTCCACGCCCAAGTCGTGTTGGATTCCAGCGGTCAGGCGATTCTCACCGACCTGAAATCGGCGAACGGAACTTTCGTCAACGAGCAGATCGTCGAAGGCCCCGTGCGGCTCGCTCAGGATGATGTGGTGCGCATCGGTTCCTACCAGCTCGTCTTCCGGGACCGTACCCTCACCGAGCCGAAGCAGGAGACTCAGCCTCAACCCGCATATCAGATTGAAGCGGCTGCGGTCGAGCTCGACGAATTACAAGGCCATCCCCATCTACTGGCGGCTTCCGAAGGCAGAACCCTCGTCATCTCCCCCGAGCTTCGCGCCCTGGAGCTGCTCCATGAAGTCGGCGTCCGGCTCGCGCGCACCGCCACCGCCGCCGACGTGGTCGCAACCGCCGTCGACCTGCTCTTCAAAATCTCGGGAGCACACCGCGCAACGCTCATGCTTTGGGATGACTCCCTCCAGGCGTTTCTCCCCGCCGAGGTGTTCGCGCGCGGCGGCCGCCGGATGACCGCAACGCCCGACTCCGTCGATCCCCGCACCCTCGTCCTCAGCACCACGATTCTCAAAAAGGTGCGCGAGGAAAATCGCCCGCTCCATATTCGCGACGCCCGGTCTCATTCCGAATTGGGCCGCTCCTTGAGTATCAAGCGCGCCGGTATTCAGGCCGCCTTTTGCTCACCGCTCACCTTCCAGGGCCGGTTCCTGGGCGTGCTCTACACCGACAATCTCGCCGCACCGGATGCTTTCTCTACCGAGGACTTCCGCATCTTCACCACCATTGCCGCCCAAACCGGCCTCGCGCTCGCCAGCGCCCTCACGCGCAAGGAACTGCTCAAACGCGAAGCGGAGCAGGCCGCCATGCGCCTCTATCTGCCGCCGCAGGTGGCCGATCTCATCACCGTGGGCGACAGCGCGGTGGAGCTCGGAGGCGTGCTCCAGCCGGTCACCGTCCTGTTCGCCGATATTCGCAACTTCACCCGGCTTTCAGAGCGCTTGGGCGCCCACGAAGTCGTGCTCCTTCTCAATGAATTCTTCACCGCCATGACCACCGTAATCTTCGATGCCGGCGGAACTCTCGACAAATATATCGGCGACTGCGTCATGGCGTTGTTCGGCGCACCCGTTCCCGCTCCGGGCGATATCCAACGCGCCGTTCAGGCAGCCATCAACATGCAGCGAGCCTCCAGGATCTCGATCGGCGTGGGCCTGCACACCGGACGCGCCGTGGTCGGCAACATCGGCTCCGCGCAGCGCATGCAGTACACCGCCATTGGCGATACCGTCAACGTCGCCGCCCGGCTTGTCAGTCTGGCCGCTCCGGGACAGATTATCGTTTCCGAGGAGATTCGAAATTCAGCGGAAGGTTCCTTCGCGCCGCTGGGGGAGGTGGAATTAAAGGGCCGCGAGCAAAAAATGACCGCTTATTCGCTCTTATGGGACCATAGATGACAATTACGCATGCGAGCCGTCTTCACTGAGCGCGACATCCCCCTCGGCGGCGAACTGCGCGTGCCGGTCGGCGCCATCTTCACCCCGTCCGCGCGCGACCTGGCCCGCGCCCGTGGCGTCCAGATCGTCGAGCTGAAACCAGGCGAATCGTTCGCCCCACCTTCGCCAGCCGATACCGTCGCCATCGGCAGCGATCATGGCGGATTCGAGCTGAAACTCAAACTCCTGCCGATGTTTGCGGAGTTGGGCCTCGCCGTCCGCGATATCGGCGTCCATGACGGCAAACCCGCTGATTACCCTGACATTGCCAGCCAAGTCGCCGAACTTGTCGCGTCCGGCCAGGCGGCGCGCGGGGTCATCATCGACGGCGCTGGAATCGGCTCCGCGATGGTCGCCAACAAGTTTCCGGGAGTCCGCGCAGCCCTGTGTTATGATAGAGCTACCGCCCGAAACAGCAGGGAACACAACGACGCCAACGTGCTGACGCTGGGCGGCCGTTTGCTAAGCGTCACCCAGGCCGAGGAAGTGCTCCGCATGTGGCTTTCGACGCCGTTTGGAGGCGGGCGTCACGCGGCGCGCATCGACAAGATTAAGGAAATCGATAAAGCGAACCTGAAGTGGACCCCTCCCAACAAGACGCGCTAGACCGGCTTGTCGCTGAAATCGGCGAAGAGATTCTCGCCCGCTATGGCGTCGACGCCCCGCAGGCGAACCACGGCCAGATTTTCGCCGCGGGGGCCTGCCGCGTCTCCGCCTGTGAGCCTCTGGGCGGCATCGATTCCTCGCTCGCGTCGCAGATCGATCACACCTTGTTGCGCGCCGACGCGACCGCCGCCGATATCCGTAAAATCTGCTGCGAGGCCCGTAAATACGGGTTTGCCAGCGTCTGCGTGAATCCCTACTGGGTGCCCCTGGCCGCTGCCGAACTGGCTGGATCGCCGGTGAAAGTCTGCACTGTCGTCGGATTCCCTCTGGGCGCGAACCCCACCTCCACCAAGGTCTCGGAAACCGCCAACGCCGTCGAGCAAGGCGCGTCTGAAATCGATATGGTGATCAATATCGGCGAGTTGAAAGGCGGCAACTACGACGCCGTTCGCCAGGATATCGAAGCTGTTGCCGCGGCCGCGCACCAAGGCGGCGCGATTCTCAAAGTGATTCTTGAAACCGCGCTGCTCGATGACAATCAGAAGGTGGCCGGTAGCACGCTCGCGAAGGTCGCGGGAGCGGAATTCGTAAAAACCTCGACCGGCTTCAGCAATGGCGGCGCCACCGTTCACGATGTCGCATTGATGCGGCAGGTGGTCGGCGAAGAGATGG
>JBEKOZ010000410.1:0-5029 GCA_049521275.1 Bryobacteraceae bacterium
ATTCAGGAAATCGTCGAATTGCGTCGGAAGGGCTTCCGCTTCATCGCTCTCGCCGACGATAATTTCTACCCCGTCACCCAGACCGACCTGCGGCTCGCCCGCCAGCAAGGCAACCCCGAACGCATCGCCGAGCTCGAATCCATCCGCGCCGAGCGATTCGTGCTCATGTCCCGCCTCGCGGAACTCCCCAAGGACATGGTTTTTTACACCCAGATCACCATGGAAGCGGCCGAGGACATCGAATTTCTCCAGGCCATGAACAAGGCGCGCATCAAAGGCGCGCTGGTCGGCGTCGAAGCGGTCACCGCGGAGGGCCTCAAATCGGTATTCAAGGACTTCAATTATTCGGGCGACGGCCTGGTCAAGCAATTGCAAACCTTCCGCGAATACGGCGTCCACGTGCTGGGTTCCTTTATCTTCGGCCTGCCCACCGACAAGCCCGACACCTTCGACGCCACCGCCGCGCTCGCGAAGAAAGCCGGCATCACCTTCGCCCAATTCGTCATGATGACGCCATTCCCCGGCACCGTCGATTTTATTCGCTGGGAAAAAGCGCAGGAGGCAGACCCTGAAATGATCGGCGGCGTTCCGCTGACCCGCTACTGGCTGATCCCCGCCTCGGACCGGCCGAAAATGTTCACACCCCATCCTTCCATGAGCGCCGACGAGATCCGTGAGCGCACCCAGGGCGTCTGGGACCGCTTCTACAGCACCAGTTCGATCTGGGCTCGCTCCAACTGCGTAAAGTCGCTCAAAGCCCGCCTCGCGTTCGTCTTAATCTCGAAACTCTACCGCCAGATGTACGCGAAAACCGGAATCTCCACCGACAGCGCGCGCAAAAAGAAGGCCAACCGCCTGGCTCGCTGGATCGCCAAGCCCTGCCGTAAGCTGTTCCAGGCCAAGCCCATGCCGGAACTTACGGCTCCGTTGTAAAAGTACTTTACATTACAGAGTTCTTGTTGTAAGCTTCGTTACATGAAGCTTGGAACGATTCTTCTCGCCTGTTTCATCACCGCCGCTTGCAACTCCGGACCGCCGATTTCGCCCCTCATCGCCGCCTCCCGCGAAGGCGACGCCGCCCGCATCGCGGAACTGGTTAAATCCGGCGCCGACGTGAACCAGCGCGGCGGCGTTAACAACTGGACCCCCCTCATGCACGCCGTTCATAAGAGGCAGCTCGCTTCAGTCCGCGCGCTGCTCGATGCCGGCGCCGATGTAAACGCAACTGCGGGAGCCCGTGGCCGCGACACCGCCCTGCGCCTGGCCGATAGCGAAGGCTACTCTGACATCGCCGCCACACTCCGCGAGCACGGCGCGAGGACACTCAAGTAGCAATTTAGGTGCGATGCTCATAGTAAGTGCGTCTTCGATCCGGGTTGAGACCATATGAGTGGCTGATCATCGCCTATTACACCTACGTCGCCGCCATCGCGCCCTTCTTTATCAAGGAGGGCGAAACCCGATGGCTGGGAGCAGCCGTTGCGGGAATCGGCGCCGCGATCCTGTTCGGGCTCTGCCGGTACTACAAGGTTCTGCGCGATTGGGTCCCGATCGCCTATACTCTCGGCGCCTATCGCGAAATGAACTGGTTCACCCCCGCGATTCGCGATCATCATCTCGAGAACTCCTGGATCGGGTGGGACCGCTGGCTGCTCGACACCGCGCATCTCCGCGCCGCGATTGAAAGCGCCGGCGCGTTGCTCCCCTCGTACCTCGAGATTTGCTACGTGGTGGTCTATGCGATCGCGCCCATTTCGCTGGCCATCCTGCTCGCGAATCACCGCCGCGACCGTCTCAACATTTTCTGGTTCGCCTACCTCGCCGGCACTCTCGGCGCGTACGCGCTCTTCCCGTACTTCCCATCGGACCCTCCACGCACGGTCTTCGCCGGCGCCGATCTCCCGCACATTGTGACCATCTTCCGCCGTTTCAATCTGGCGATCCTCGGCAATTACGGTATCCATTCGAGCGTGTTTCCCAGCGCCCACGTCTCCTCCGCCTTTTCCTGCGCCTGGGGACTGCTCATCACCATGCCGGACCGCAAGCGCTACGGCTCGATCGTCGCTTTCTACGCCTTCTCCGTCGCCATCGCCACCATCTACGGCCGGTACCATTTCGCGACCGACGTGGTAGCCGGCTTCGCCATCAGCTTTCTCGCGTTCACCGCCCTGGGACAAGGCCATTCCGCACCAGCCGCGAAGTGACTGTGTGCCTCGTGCGCCTCATCCCGCCGCACAACACCGTTCCTCCCCGTCCGTGTATATTAACGCTAATATGAAGTTCTCCACACTCCTGCTCATTCCCGCACTCCTCAGCGCCGCGGACACCAAGACGGAACCGGTCAAAGTCCAGAAAGCGAACTACGAATTAGCCCAACGCTGGACCGCCGCTAAGATCGGCAAGCTGGTCTTCGATACGCAGGTAACGCCCCACTGGCTCGAAGGCGACCGCTTCTGGTACAGCTACGAAACCAGCCGCGGCCGTCACTTCATGCTGGTCGACCCCGTCAAAAAAACCAAGGCCCCGATCTTCGATGTCTCCAAAATGGCCGCGATGCTGACCCTGATTACGCGCACGCCTTACGACGCGCAGCACCTGCCGATTCGCACCATCAAATTCGTAAAGAACGACACCGTCGTCGAGTTCGAGCTTCAGGTGGAGAAAGACTCCGATATCAACGGCAAACAAACCGTCATCGGCGGCGAGCAGGAAAGCGACATGACCCAAACCACCACCACCGCGGTAAACCCACAGGATCGCGGCGGCCGCGGCGGAGCGACGCCCAATCCCCGCATGCGTACTCTGTATTTCGAATATGAACTCGCCACCGGTAAGCTGACCCTCCCACCGGAGTTCACACCCGAGCCTCGCAAGCCCTCCTGGGCCTCGATGTCTCCTGACGAAAAAACCATCGTCTTCGCCCGCAAGAATGATCTTTATATGATGGACGCCGCCAACTACGCGTTGGCGTTGAAGAAGTCCGACGATCCCGCGATCAAAGAAACACAGCTAACCACCGACGGCGAGGAATATTTCGGCTACGCCCGCCACATCAGTGGCGGAGAGCGCGACCAGGAGCTGCGGGAGCAACAGGAGAGCGGCCAGACGTCAGCCACGCAGAAAGATAAGACCGGCCGCGTTCCTCCCATCACCGTCGCCTGGTCCAAAGACTCGAAAAAGATCGCCGTGATCCGCCGCGACGAGCGTAAAGTAGGCGACCTCTGGGTCATCCATACACTCGAAAACCCTCGCCCGACACTCGAAACCTATAAGTACGCCATGCCCGGCGATGTGAACGTCCCTCAGCCTCACATGGAAGTCTTCGACCTCGGCGCAAAGTCGCGCAAGGAGATGAAGATCGACCGTTTCAAAGACGAGTTCGCGCGGATCCTGACCTCGCCCATAACCGCCCGCCAGCGCGAGCGGCAGCGTACCGACCCGACCTGGCTCGCCGACGGCTCCGACAAACTCTACTTCGAACGCCAGAGCCGCGACCTGCACAAGGTCGACATCTGCCTCGCCAACCCCGAAACCGGTGAAGTCACCACGCTGATTGAAGACCGCATGAATACCTATATAGAGACGAAGCCTCTCCGCCTGCTCAATAACGGGGAAGAGTTGCTCTATTGGTCGGAGCGCGATGGCTGGGGCCATTGGTATCTCTACGATGCTAAAGGAACTCTCAAGAACCAAATCACTACCGGTGAGTTTGTGACGGAAGCTATCGATAATATCGACGAGAAAGCCCGCGTCATTACCTTCACCGCCGAAGGTCGCGAGCCGGGCGAGAATCCTTACTTCACGCACGCCTATAGCATCAAACTCGACGGCACCGGGCTTAAGATGTTAGACCCCGGCGACACCTCCCACGCCATAGCCATGGCCGACGATGGTAAATACTTCGTCGACACCTCGTCGCGAGTCAACACTGCTCCGCAATCCGTCCTCTATGATCGCGCGGGCGCGCTCGACCTGGACCTGGAAACCACCGACATCTCCGCATTGATGGAAAGTGGTTTCAAAATGCCCGAGCCTTTTACCGTAAAAGCCGACGACGGACTAACCGACCTTTACGGCGTAATGTATAAACCCTTCGACTTCGATCCCAACAAGAAGTACCCGATTATCGCCTATGTGTACCCAGGCCCCCAAACGGAAAGTGTCACTCAGGTCTTCACCCCGAAAGGTGCCGGCGCGGCGAACCTTGGCTTAGCTCAGCTGGGCTTCATTGTGATCGAAGTAGGCAATCGTGGAGGCAATCCGCACCGCTCCAAGTGGTATCACACCTTCGGCTACGGCAATCTCCGCGACTATGGCTTGGCCGATAAGAAAGCCGCCATCGAGCAGCTGGCCCGCCGCGACTCTTTCATCGATATAGATAGAGTCGGCATCACCGGCCATTCCGGCGGAGGCTTCATGTCCGCTGCCGCCATGCTCCAGTATCCGGACTTCTTCAAAGTAGCCGTCAGCGAATCCGGCAATCACGAGAACAACGTCTATAATCAGACCTGGAGCGAAAAGCATCACGGAATTAAGGAAGTAGTCAACGAGAAAGACGGCACCGTGAAGTTTGAATACAACATTGAGAAGAATTCCGAAATAGCCAAAAACCTGAAAGGTCACCTGATGCTGACCACGGGTGACATGGACGACAACGTCCATATGGCCAACACCATGCGCCTGGCCGACGCGTTGATCAAAGCGAACAAACGCTTCGACCAGTTCATCCTCCCCGGCCAACGCCATAGCTACGCAGCGGAAGCCGCTTACTTTTTCTGGGTAAGAGCCGACTACTTCTGTAGATTCCTGTTAGGCGACTGGGACCAGCGAGTAGACATGACAGAAATGGATCGCGAAGCCTCGCCAAAACCCCCAGCAGGCGGGAGACGCGGAGCGGACGACGATCAGAATCTGTAAGCGCCAAACTCAACTTGGTGGCACGAGCTTCAGAGGCTGCTAAAAAAATCGAATTGACCCCTCCCTTCGGTCACGGCTCAGTGGGGCTTGAAGCCCCCACCAACCACTAGCC
>JBEKOZ010000411.1:0-5020 GCA_049521275.1 Bryobacteraceae bacterium
ATCTTGGCACTGAAGAAAATGACAAGCTTCGAGCGATGTATCCCGGCCGTCAAGTATTGCTGCTCGATGCCGACGCGCGGCCTCCGCTATTGAGTTCCGCCGAGGCTGCGAAGCAACCGCTTCCTGCGGTCGCGGCTCGGTAGCGCCGAATGGACCGCTCCCGATGGTCGCGGCTCTACTGTTGATCGAACAGTTCGCTGCGGCTGATGCGCTCGCCTTTCAGCATGACCATGGAAATTCGCTCGGTCACCGAAATGTCCTTGAGCGGATTCCCGTCCACCAGCAGCAGATCTGCTTCATAGCCTTTTTTGATCAGACCCATTCGATCCGATGCGCGGAGCAGTTGCGCGCCGTTATAGGTCGCGGCCTGCAAGGCGACCGCGGGAGGAATACCGGCCTCTATCCACAACTGCAACTCGCGATGCAGAGCCGGCCCATGGAACAGCGTCGGGTTCCCGGAGTCCGTTCCCGTAACCAGCATCACGCCGGCGCGCATCGCGGCCAGCAGGTTTTGATTGCAGATGGCCATGGACACCGGATACTTACCCAGGCCGGCGCGCATCTTCTCTCCGGCCGGCGATTGGAGAAACTGTCTCGTCGAATCGAGCAGCTTTTTCGGCACAACCTGCTGAACCAAGGTACGATCCAGCATCTCGAACTTGCCTTGCGCGATCAGCGTGAACGCTTCCACCACGTCGAGGGTCGGATCGAAGGTGATGCCGGCCTGCTTCATCTTCGCGAACACGGCTTCGGGAATTAGCTCGGTCATCGATCCATGCTCGATGCCGTTGACCCCCGCATTCACGGCGTCCTCGACGTCGCGCGCGCTGCCGGTATGGCAGACCACCGGCAGATTCACGACGCGCGCCTCCTCGGCGATCGCCTTCACCAGCGCCGGGTCCATGCGGACGAAAGGATAGGAGGGAGAGCCTGCTTCGAGGATCGTCTTGATTCCGTCGACGTGACGCTTGGCAAGCTCATCGACCATCTTTTTCGCCTCTTCCGGCGTCTTGGGGAGACGCAGGAATTGGGCGTCGAAATTGCCGCGCGCAGCTTCGGGAAGGTTCTTGGCATACTCCGTTCCATGGCCTCCGGGCGCGGTAAACAGCGGTCCGACGACGAACAGTTCCGCGCCCACCTTCTCGCCCGACGCCTCCATTTCACGCGCTTTGAGAATTTCATCGAGCACATCGCCGGTACTTTTCACGGCGGTCACGCCGCTATAAAGATACGCTGCGAGCTCGCGCGGGAACGCCGTCACGGGCATCTCGTAATCGTTCGCGCTACTATAAAATCCGCCGGGATTTCCGAGGTGCACGTGCACGTCGATCAGCCCGGGCAGGAGAGTCTTGCCCGCCGCATCGATGGCCTCGGCCTTCAGCGTCTTCGCGTCCGGAGCCGCACCCGTGTAGATTTCGGAGATCTTGCCGTCTTTCACCAGCACCGCGCCCTGCTCGATGACATTGCCGTCGCCGAGGAACAAACGCGCATCGCGAATCAGCAGCGTGCGGGTGCGGCTCATCTCGCGAGTTAAGATTTTGCCCTTTTGGAGATTATCTTTCGAGTACGATTGCCAGATGCCCGCGGCGAGGAACGGAGCCATCACCACGACCAGCCACGCCTTCGCGGAACCCTTCATCTTTTCTTCTTTTTCCCAGCGAAACAGCTTCACCGCGAGGAACATGCCGACGAACGCGGTCAGCAACAGCGCTCCCGCGGCGCCTCGATTTTGCCAGATAGTTTCATGGCCCGCCAGGATTCCGTTCAGTCCCAGCGAGAGGTAGGTGGTGGGAATAAACTGCGAGACCATTTGCAGCCAGTTGGGCATGATCGAGATGGGGAACGTCGCGCCGCCCAAAAAGAGCATGGGGAAATACAGCAGTTGGATGATGATCTGGCTCTCCTGCATCGAATTCGCCACAGCGCCGATGATGCTGCCCATGGCCCGGAACGCGCACACGCCGATCAGCACAAAAATCGCCAGCGATCCCAAATTTTGGGGGACCGGCATCCCGTAAAGGAAGTGCGCGAGCGCGAGCATCAACACCGTCACCGGAATATAGTGAACCAGCCCCACCACCATCTGCGAAATCAAAATCGGCGCGGCGGTGATGGGGGCCACCTTGAATCGGCGCAGAATATTCGCCTCCCGGTCCATCACGGTGCGCATCCCGGCGCCGAAGAATCCCGAGCCGAGAATGCCGATGGTCAGCACCATGGTGACGATCTGCACAATTGCGCCGCCCTGCTCGGCGTGCAGAATGAATCCAAAAACGAAAAAGAAAATCAGAGGGAACAAATAGTTGAAGACCAGCACCGTGCGATCGCGCATGGTGAGCGCGAGGCTGGTGCGGATATAAGTCAGATACGGTTTCATCAGTCCCTCAGCTTCTTGCCGGTCAGTTCGATGAACACGTCTTCGAGCGTCGGCCGCTTCAAGTGGATATCCTCGAGATCGATGCCGTTCTGGTCAATCCACTTCACCAGATCTGGCAGCGTGCGCGCGGGCCTGGCGGAATAAACGGTCATCGCCTTGCGATCCTCGCTCATGGTGAATTTCTCGGCCTCTTCAAAATTCGGGACGTCCGCCGGCATGGGCTGCGCGGTGTGAATTTCGACGCGTGAAGTGCCCAGCGTGCGCGCCTGAATCTCGCGCGGAGTGCCGAGCGCGATGATCTTCCCCTGGTCGACAATCGCCACGCGGTCGCACAGGCGCTCCGCCTCTTCGATGTAATGCGTGGTGATCACGATCGTCCGCTTGGCGTCGCGCAGTTCGCTGATCAGGCTGTGAATTTCCAGGCGCACCTGCGGATCGAGACCGGTGGTCGGCTCATCGAGAAATACGAGTTCCGGATCGTTGACCAGCGCCAGAGCCAGCGCCACACGCTGCTTCTGGCCGCCCGAAAGCGTCTGGTAATATGCGTGGCGCTTTTCTGAAAGCTGCAGCCGGTCGATCAGCATATCGATATCGGTGCTGCGCGAGTAAAACGACTGGAACAGCGCCAGCGCTTCGCGCACGGTGATCTTGTCCGGCAGGTTGGTGGATTGCAGGCAGACGCCGATGCGATCCTTCAGGCCCTTCACTTCAATGGCCGGATCGCGGCCCAGCACTCTCACGTCGCCCGACGTTCTGGGGCGCAGGCCTTCGAGGATCTCGACGGTCGTCGTCTTGCCCGCGCCGTTCGGACCGAGAAGGCCGAATACCTCGCCGGTCGCGACCTCGAAGTCGATGCCGCGCACCGCGTGGACCTCTCCGTAGGATTTCTGGAGATCTTTTACCAGGATGGCGTGTTCCATCTATTTCGGGAAAACCGGCCCGGCGGCCAGCACCTTAAGGGATGCGCGGCAAAATGCCGGCAGATCTTCGGGCTTGCGCGAGGTGACCAGGTTCCAGTCGACCACCACTTCGGTGTCTTCGAAAATCGCGCCGGCATGGACGACGTCGTCTTTGATCGCGAAAAAACTGGTGGCGCGGCGGCCCTTCAGAATGTCGGCCGAGCAGAGCACCCATGGTCCGTGGCAAATTGACGCGACCAGCTTCCCTTCGGCATTCATATCGCGTACGAACTGATTGGCCTTCGGGTAGCGGCGAATGTGGTCGGGCGCATAGCCGCCGGGGATCACCACGCCGTCATAATCCCGCGTCTTGGCCTGGTCGTAGGAAAGAGCGCTCTTGGCCGGATACCCCAGCTTGCTGTTATAGGTCTTGGCCGCCTCCGCCGCGATAAAGGCAACCTCGACATGCGCTTCCTGGAGCCGGAAGAACGGATACCAGACTTCGAGCTCCTGATACAGCGTATCGATGAGAATAGCAACCCTTTTCCCTCTAAGTTCCATGAAGGCATTGTATCCCCTTGCCGTGTGACGCTGGCGACAATACTCGGCGAACGGCAGGAATTGCCGGACGAGTAACCTTTAATACACCATCAGGCTGACCGCGGCCGTCTCCACCAAACCCGAGGCCGAGGTCGCGACGATGGTAATCGTCCTGACACCCTCGAGTGCCGCCGCCGAAGCGGTCAGCCTGAGCGAACTGGCCCCCGCCGCCGGGCTCGCGATGGTCGGGGGCGTGAAGAGGGCGGTCACACCGGCCGGCAAACCGGTCACGGTTAACGTCAGCGCTCCGGGGAAGCCGCTCGACGCGGTGGTTCGGAGCGCAATCGCGATCACGCTGCTGCGCGCCAGCGTGGCGGAAACCGAACCCGCCGTCAGTTTGAACCCGCCCACAACCACCGTCACCACGACGGTGGGCGCAGGGGAAACTCCGCTGCTTGTGCCGATCACCGTGATCGGATAGCTGCCCGCCGCCACCGAATTCGCCACCCGCGCGGTTAACGTAGAGGTTCCGCCCCGGTTAATGCTGCTGGAGGAGAACTGTACGGTGATCCCCGCTGGCAGGGAACCCGTCGAAAGCACGACGCTTGCAGTGAAACTGCTCCCCGGCGTCACCGTGATTGTGGTTGAGGCCGAGCTACCCGGAGCCACCGACACACTCGACGGCCCCGCGGTTAAGGTGAACGATGCGCCCGGTTTCCCTGTCACCGTCACTGGAATGACGACCGTGTTGGTCAGACTCCCGCTGGTTCCTTTGATGGTGATCGAGAGCGACGCGGCCACGGCAGCGTTGCTCGCGGAAACCGTCACCAGGCTCGTGCCCGATCCAGGCGCCGCGATCGTCGACGGCGCGAATCCCACCGTCACTCCCGCCGGTAACGCGCCTCCACCGGTCAAAGAAGCTGTCAGAACCACCGCGCCGCTGAAACTATTCGCACTGGTGCTGGTCAACGTAAACGTCGCGCTCGCGCCCTGCTGAATGGAGATGCTGGTCGCGTTCTTGGTCAGCGCGAATGCCGGAACAATCGTCACGACAACGCTCGCCGTGGATGTAAGGCCGCCACCGGTTGCCGTCACCGTGAGGGTCGCCGTTCCGGCAATCGCCGCCGTGCCTGCCGCGATGGTCAACACGCTCGAACCCGATCCCGGCGCGGCCAAACTCCCCGACGCTAGGGTTGCCGTGACC
>JBEKOZ010000412.1:0-5019 GCA_049521275.1 Bryobacteraceae bacterium
CTCCGCGCGATCTTCGCTTGGGCTCCGGGCTCACCGCCAACCGGATAAACCTACCCTACGCCTCGGAACTCTATCTTGCCTTCAACGTGTCTTCTTCGTTCTCCTCAACCAGCGCTTTGCTATAGACCCTTGCTCACCCTCCTTCCTAACCTTTCGATCAGGAAAGTGATTCCGCTCGAGCCCCGGACGCCGCACCAACCGGAAAAACTTAAGAAGCTGTCAAAGAACAAGGCTGTTGTACTCCTTCTATTTTTTCCGTCAATGGAAAATACGCGTTTGTAAGTACATGTATTTTCAATCGAGTGCAGGCCGTTCACAGGCCGGTGACAGGATTTGGTGCAGATCCGCAAAGCATTTCTCGTGCAACCAGCGCCAGACGCGGTTTTCCGCGTGATTCATCGGGCAAACAGGAGAAAAGCTGGAAAGTTTAAGACTGTTTCGATGCTGTGAATATCGCGCACTTCCCGCGCCTGGCAAGGCATTCGGGTTTCGGGGTTATGTGGGGACAGCCGCCCCCGGCTGTCCATCGAGCGCAGCTCGATGCTTTTCCTCTACCCTCCACTCGACCTCTTCTTCGCCACCACCGCCGCGCTCTTCCCGCTCTTGCCCTTCTTACCCTTCCCACCTGCCACAATATCCGCAATCGTCGTATTTTCCAGAATCTTCGCGGCCGCGTCCCGCACCTCGAGAAACACCTCATACAGCGCCCGATGCTCCGCGTCTTTCGCGATCAGACTCCGCAACTGCTCCGCGTCTCCCAGCGGCGCCAGCGGACCATCCACCAGCCGGATAATATCGCTCAACGGAATCTCCGCCGGATCGCGCCGCAACTGGTAGCCGCCGCGCGCGCCGCGCACGCTATCAACAATCCTCGCGTTCTTGAGTTCCAGCAGGATCAGCTCCAGAAACTTCTCCGGCAGATCGCTTTCCGCCGCAATCTCCCGGATCTTGATCGCGCCCTGATCGTGCCGCCGCGCCAGCGTCATCATGGCCTGCAGCGCGTACAACCCTTTTTGCGAGATCTTCAATTGCGCCCACCCTCCCCGCCCCGCCCTGATTGTGCCCCATTTCGCGCCTCTTGCCTAGCAACTTTCCCCGGTTACCCTCGTGCCTTCTCCTGCCGCGGCTTTGTGCTATACTTTACTTGACGCTTTTTCCACGGTTTGCTCGTGACGCGGTGGTCCCTCGTTGGATCAGATTCATCTCCGCCTTTCCTGCCCGCCGTTTAGTTCCAGCGTGAATTCAAATCAAATGAGCGGCGTGAAAGCTTCACTGATGCATTCGTGTATCGACGTGTATACCCTCAGGCCCCTCCAGAAAGAAACAACCTAGCATGACTACATTCACAGAACTGCCCTTATCTGCCGCTTTGCAGCAGAAACTTGCGGCAGCTGAATTCATTACCTTAACCCCGATCCAGGAGCGCGCGATCCAGCCCGCTCTCGAAGGCAAAGACGTAATCGGCACCGCCCAAACCGGCACTGGCAAGACGCTCGCATTTCTGATCCCCGTAATCGAAATGCTGCGCAAAGAGACCTCGGCCCACGCCGGCGCTCTGATCCTGTTGCCTACGCGCGAACTCGCCATGCAAGTGCATGAAGAGTACGAGAACCTGCGCACCAAGGGCATGCCCCAAGCCTCGCTCGTCATCGGCGGAGTCTCCGAAAAAGCTCAGATCCAGGGCCTGCGCGCCGGTTCATCGCTCATCATCGCCACTCCCGGCCGTTTACAAGATCTTACCGATCGCCGCTTCGCCGACTTGCGTCACATCAAGATGCTGGTCCTCGACGAAGCCGACCGCATGCTCGACATGGGCTTCCTTCCGGCCATCCGACGGATTCTGGCACTCTTGCCCAAGACCCGACAGACTCTCTGTTTCTCCGCCACCCTCGAAGCTTCCGTTGCCGGACTCGTGCACGAATACATGCGCGACCCCGTGCGGGTTGCTCTCGGCTCTGTTCTGAAGCCCGCCGAAAGCGTAGAACTGAAAGCTTACGAAGTTCGACCCGGCGAAAAGCTCGACGTCCTCCGCCAGCTTCTCTACGGAGAAAAAGGTCAGACCCTCATCTTCACCCGCACCAAGCGCGGCGCCCAGCGCCTCGCCCAGGAGCTCGCCCGCGACGGCTTCACTGCCACCATGATTCACGGCGACCGTTCGCAATCGCAGCGCAACGGCGCGCTCAGCGGATTTCAGGAAGGCCGCTTCCAGGTCTTGGTCGCAACCGACATCGCTTCTCGCGGCTTGCATTGTGACGACGTCGCTCACGTCATCAACTACGACCTGCCCAAGATGGCCGAAGATTTCATCCATCGCGTCGGCCGCACCGGACGCGCCGGCTCAACCGGACGCGCCACCACCCTGGCCGCCGGCGTTGAAGTCGTCGAACTCCGCAACATCGAGCGCACCCTGAAACTCCGCATCGAACGCATGCAGATGGACCCCTCCGGCGCACCCCAGCCCCGGCGTCACATCCAAAACACCCTGGCTTCCCGCACCCTAACCAAGTTGCCCGGCGAAGTTTTCGTCTAAAACTTTCCAGGAAAAATGAAAGTGGGTGCCCCACCCTTGTCGGGCATTTTGCGACAGGGTGGGGTTTTTGACTTAAAACAAAAAATCGCCGGAGCTCGAAAGCTCCGGCGATCTTCCAACCCCAAACTTCTATTGCCCGATCTTGCCGCTAGGCAAAAACGCTTCCGCCGGACCAGGCTCATCCTCATCACCAATGCGGAATAGCGCCGCCTGCGCTTCGGCGAGCTCCCGCAGTTCCTGCATCTCGTCGACGACGACGCCGTCCTCCGGCTTATTCTCTTTACGCTGGACTCGGCGCTCGGCCTTGTCGCGCTGCTTCTGTTGCCGCGTCTGTTCCTTCTGGCGTTTAGTAAATGTTGATCGTCCTCGTGGCATTCACAATTCCTCCTGGTTCTAATTGCTTAGGTCTTTGACCACTTGCCGATTACTTGCGGGCGCCTGTTCCGGCAGCGATCTTCCGACACCGGCCTGCGACATCCGGCCCGCACGAAGCAAAACTTTACGAATCGAAACTTTATAACTCGAACCACGAACTCACAAAACTACCAGCGCGGTTCGCGCGGCTGCCGTGCGTGCCCCTGATAATCATCGCGCCCGCGTCCGCCGCCACCACCGCCGCCACCAAACTTCTTCCCGCCACCGCCGCCCCCACCACTTCTCGGACGATCCGTCTTAGGCTGCGCTTCGTTGATCTTCAACGCGCGTCCGCCCAGTTCCGTTCCATTCAGCGCCGCGATCGCCTTATCGGCCTCGGCAGGATTCGTCATTTCCACGAACCCGAAACCCCGCGCCCGGCCAGTCTCCCGGTCGGTCACGATACTGACTTTTTCCACCGCGCCATGAGCCTCAAAAACGGTTCGTAACTCCGACTCGGTTGTGCTGTGGGGCAAATTACCTACGTAAAGGTTCTTCATTGCAGTTCCTCTCTGAGTAAATCGTCTAAAGTCCGGGTTTCTAAAGGCCGAGTTTCCGGGCCTCCGTTTAAAGTGCCGCTTAAAGTCCCGTTTAAAACGCCGCGCTCCGAAGCGCTGCTTTCCAAAATCTTGGACTCGGCCGCGGCTCGCTTAAACTCCCTGGTTTCGAGATCCCGCGGCGGCACTGGCCGATCCTGCGCTGCTCTCGAGCGCGCATGAGACAGCGACCGCACCGCGGAAATTCGCCGCGATGCTTCCAGAATCCCCCACCGCTGCGACGCTCCGGGAAGCACAGCCGCCAGGGCCGCCCTCACGTCATCCCTTACACTCTGATCGCCGCTGCTCTTCAGCGCCAGCGACACTCCGTCGGCCTTCGGTATGTCGGCCAGGTAACCCGGTTTCCCCACCAGAAACGAAATCTGCTGCGGTGGCGACGCCCGGCGCATGTCGTCGCAAAATTTGTCCCGGTGCCCCAGCCCGCTTTCCATGTCAATCAACACCAGACTGTAAAGATCCGCGCGCCACCACGACCGCGCTTCGCTAACGTCGGCCGCACAATCCACTTCCATGCCCAGCTTTCTCATTGACTCCGCGCGCCGGTCGCGCATCGTCGCCGAAGTGTCCAATAACAAAACGCGTTTATTCTTCAGCCGGCTGAGCGGCGCGGAGATCGGCAGCCCCAGGGACGGTGTGCTCATTCCGCCACCGGCTTCGGCCCAGATCCCGCAGCCACCGCCGGTTTCGCTTGCGATTCCGCAGCCTTGAACAGCTTGCGATTGCGCATCCGTTTCGCAGCATTCTGCCGCCGCACTCGGTTATACCTCGACTTGTCGCCGTTAATTCTGGACATCGTGCACTCCTGTCATTCGGGCAGGTTCGGGAAATGATTTCGTTACTGGTGAACTATCGTGGAACAGCTAGCGAACGCGATCGCAGCGATTCGTGCGAACGCACATGCGGGAACGCTCTCTCGCTCTCTCAATCGCGAAGGCGCAAATTGGGCCAGCCCTAAAATTACCCAGTCTTCGAGGTTAAGTCTCTTAAGTATACGCCGTTTGCTCTAATCCTGCCGTGTGCATGTAAGCGCCTGCAAGCGGATATCGTTGGCCTTGGCTCATTGGCCTTGGCTCATTACGTCACGTCCGACGGCAGTGCTGAATTCTCGCTTGCTAATCCCGTGGTTTACGGATATTATGAAGCAGTACGTTAGTCCGAGTCGGACAGAGCAGTTCTTGCCTCAACAGCCAGTAACCGCCAGCAGTACCTCCGAATCTCTCCAGCGTAAAATTGATCAAACAAAGGAACACCTAACACCATGGCAGAACAAGGAACAGTAAAGTGGTTTAACGACGCCAAAGGCTACGGCTTCATCAGCCGCCAGTCCGGCGAAGACGTTTTCGTTCATTTCTCGGCAATTCAAGCAGGCGGCTTCCGTAGCCTGCAAGAGGGCCAGACCGTGCAGTTCGACGTGACCAAGGGCCCCAAGGGCTGGCAAGCTGAGAACGTCCAGCCGCTGTAGACCATCCCCTTATTGCAAAAAGGCGATCTCCAACCAGAGATCGCCTTTTTCACGTT
>JBEKOZ010000413.1:0-5007 GCA_049521275.1 Bryobacteraceae bacterium
CGCAACCACAGTTTCTACCGACGGCCAAAGACAGCGGTCATCATCGGAAAGCGCTCGGCGGAATAGATTTTTAATTCGGCTTTCCGCTGGTTGATGACTCCGAGAAAGTAAGGGATTTCTAGATTGAAGAGGTACTGGACTTTGTTGTGGACCGCCGCCTTCTTCGCATTGCTCTTGATCTGGATGGCGAATGACGCACGGGCTTCAACGGTTTGCGGCTCGGAATTCACAATTTCGAAAAGCGTGCAGAAGAAATCTGACCCCGCATCATCGGCAATGGTAGTGGGCTGCGCGACGAAGCTGAACCGCGAGAGAAGGTAATGTGCCAGGCGCTCCGCTTCCCAACCGACACGAGGCTTGTAGAGGGGTGGCATTCTTTTCGCTTCAGTGTATACAAAACGATTGCCGTGCGCGCGGAAATCAGCAAGCGTGCGCGTCCCCTCGCGACCACCGAAGAGCTGAGTTGGGGCGCTACAACATTGGGTTGCAGTTCGCGCCGCCTTTGGGAGGCGCGTCGACGGATGACAACCTGCCCGATATCTTCGCGGTGCTTAATCAACTGGGGCTAAAGCTGCAGGCGATAAAAGGGCCCGTCGAAGTGATGGTTATCGATAGCGCGACAATGCCGTCAGAAAACTGAATTTCGCACTTTTCTTGTTTCCGGTTGGGACCCAACCGCTGCAAACGTGATAGCTCGAAATGTTTTCAGTTCCCAGCCTCAGCGGGTCGTGCCCAGGCCTGCGGAATTTTAGTCGGAGAGCTAGAGTCATGTCCAGCGGACGCCCGCGACTTGGTCATGTTGAACCGCGCGAGCGGGTCGGTGCGCAAACCGGCCGGAAATATGAATATCAATACGAGCGCACTGCCCGCGCCGCTCTGGATCTCCTCGCCGATGATGCAAAACATGTCTGTGTGTATTGCGACTGGCATGATGACTACGTTGTTGAGACCAGGCAACCACCGACACGCTACGTATTTCATCAGGTAAAAGGGCGGAAATCATCTCAAGGCCCTGGAAATTCAGCGAATTTTTCGACGTCAAGATGAAAACATCGGCAGCACCGGCCAATAGCCCGCCGGCGGTCTCCGCCGATGCGATTGTGCCCCGGATGCTCCTCCATCACCAGAACTTCGGCGACAGTTGCGCTGGCCTCGCATTTGTGACCAATGCCGGTCTCGATGCGGGTCTGGCGAATTTCCTGCGCGCAATCGGTAACGCGCCCGACATTGCGAGTCTGCCGGCGGACGCGCGCAAGCACGTCGTCCGTGGCTATGCTGCCACGACTCCGCCCCTGGCGTCATCCGAGGCCGACCTGTTCACATCGCTCCGCGGGTGGGATTCGAACTTACAACCGCCTGGTTAACAAGCCTTCGATTAACGGAGAAAAGATCGCGAGTCGCTGACCCGCCGACCGCTTGTCGGCCAATCGGACTTGCCTTTCTGCGCGCGAAGAGGGATGAGTGTGTTCACCACAGGGAGCGGAGACGAAATATCTTCGCCTTCGCACCCCGGTGGAGTTCGGCTCGCGGTTTGACGATTGGGACGCTAATATGGAAACCGACAGCGGCTCTCATTTCCATCACAACGCGGTTGTCCCAAGCGCCGACTCCATCGCGGATTGCGCGCGCCTTCTGATCGACGCGTTCAGCGGGGCCCGGCGGCCAGGTGAACACCTACGCAAACGTGTAGCTTTTGAGCGATGCCTGCTCGGGGCTAATCTGGTCCGACATGATTCGTAGACAGACTGCTCCTATTTGCTTCGTGCTGATGGCTTCGACGGCCTGCTTCTCGTGGCCCAACCCGGCAACGTTCCACGAGTCCCCAAGGGGATCAACACCAACTTTCGCGTGGACACGGCTATCAATCAGGCGCAAGCAGCGGCCTATCCCAACACGCTGCCAAAAGATCGGCCCGCCTATCCCAATCCGCACCTCACGCCCGACCCTACGGATGCGGTTCTCGTGAGTTACTTCACGGTTCTTCTGAACAATCCCGCGATTTCCGGGCTCGCACCGATGATTGATTGGTCCCAGCTGAATCCCAATAACCCCGGTTCGGACCCAGCCCACCCCAGGTCGGGCGCCTATACCTGGAATGCGTTGGATGACGTTTTTGCCGCAGTCGATCAGTGGAACAGGAGCCACCGTTTCCTGCCGCCCAAAACCATCCAGATCATCTTATCCTCCGGTTTCAACTCACCCAACTGGGTCTTTAACGATATCGATGCGAGCGTGTGCGGAGCCGTCGCCGGCAGTTGCGGGTCATGCGATGGGCTATTCATGTCCACTCCGCCGGTGCCGGCGCTTTCGCCTGAGTGCGGATATACCACGCTCTTCTGGAGAACGGAAGGTGGCCCGTCTATACAGATTCCGCTTCCCATGCCGTGGAATTCCGTCTACAAGAGCGACTTCGGAACTTTCCTTACAGCGCTCAACCAACACCTCCAGCAGGAGCCGTCGAGCTCCGCTTTTGTATCCATCACCATTTCAGGCCTTCAGCGTCCTCCGCCGAAATGATCCTGCCCAACACTGCCAGCCAGAGCTTCCCCGTCAACGGTGTGCCCAAGCACGGCATCCTGACCTTGCCCAATAATGTCCCACGATTCTGGACCTCGACACACCTGCCGCCTGGAATTACCTCATTGGCAATTATTACGACGCAACTTCGAGCTACCTGGACACCGACCAGCTGTTCATCCAGGAATGGAATGCGGCCATCGACTTACACGGCCGGGTTTTTGAGGGCGTGACGCTGTGTCTCGTCACCACCACCGACGGCCTCCCCGATTTCCCCAATCCAACCGACACCGAACCAGCGCCCGGCTTCGAATCGGACTGCGGCATAACCATTGCGCCCAACAACGAACAGTGCGCCGCGGTGATGCAGGTGCTCCAGCATTTCACCAATCCAACCATCGGCGGGAGCAATGCGAAACTGGTTTTTGAGGCCGGGATGACCGCGTCGCGGGATGGCCTCGACCTGGGAACCAACGGAATCAAGTGGCTGGCGGCGGTGACCGCCTCCGGCATGAACCCGCTGCCGGGCACCGCGGACCGGATGTCGCGGATCCTTGGCGGAATGCAGTTTTCCCATGGCTTTACCAGCACGGCCGTCTCCGGCAGCACGCCGGGCGAAACCGACATTCAGGCGGAAGGCTGCCCCACCTATCTGAATCCGTTGTGCCCGGGCCTGAGGCCAGATCAGGGGTTCTATAACGTGATGCAAGACAGTTACCTTGTCGGCACGACGGCGGGACCTCTGTTTGGCGGGTCGCCCAGAATCAACTACGGCAATTGGATTTATAAAGATGCGCCGATGAATTTTCTGGAGATCTACGACGGCGATGTGATTATGGACTTCCGGACTTGGAGACTGCACCATGCTCCAGATCACAGGCAGCCCCGCGTCGCCCGCCAACCCCATGGCGATCCCGCCGGACGTTAGCGCCTGCATCGTGTTGCCGTTCAACTCCATGTGGCTGAGCTTAGTGAAGATGCAGGCAGAACTCGATCTTGCGAGCCTGGCCCTCTTTCTACTTGCCGAGCCGCCGCTGTGAACCGCCGGATCGAACGATGCTCTCCGAACAGCACAAAGAGTGCGCGGACGCGCTCCGCTTCCTCTGCATTCACTTCTTCCACAATCGGCCGTGTTAACCGAAGGAGCGGGCCTCCGGGGAGAGGGTGAGAAAGTTGACCCCTTCAAGGTGCAGGCGCGTCGTTCTGGGCAGGTGCGACCGCACGCGGCGCGAGAGCAGCAACAAAGGCGCTGGGCGGATTTGCACCCACGCCCGCTGCACGATCCGGGACTGCCTTGCCCTAAAAGCGCCGCGGCAGGATCATGTCAGGGGCGAAGTGAACGAATCGAAAGTCCTCGGCATCACCCCGATCACCTAGTGCGGAACGAAATCGGTCATCACCGTGCGGCCAAGCACTTCGCAGATCACCGACCTGACCGACCGGTTTTCGTCCTAGAACTGCAGCTTCAGCGAAAGCTGTACCGCTCGCGGGCCACCGATATTGAAAACAGAGTTCAAGCCAAACGCGCCGCCCCCGACCTCGCTGTTGGCCACCGTCCCTGGAGAGATCCCGAATAATCCAGACCCAAGCGAACCAATAGGGTTCGCGAAGTTAGGATGGTTCAGCACATTGAACAAATCCGCGCGCAACATTAGACTGACTCCTTCCGCCACACGGAAGGCACGCCGGGCCGAAAAATCCACCTGCACCAGGTCAAAGCCACGCACGGCATTCCGTCCCAGATTTCCCTGCACCTCGGCGGCGGGCGCCACAAAGGCCGCTGGATTCAGCCGCATTCCGCCAGCCACGTTGGGATCGTCAATCCACTGCGGAACCCCGGCCGCCAGGTTTGACCTGAAGTCATAGGTCCCGAAACCGATGTCCTGCGTCGAAGTGACGTTGATCGGCAGGCTGGTCTGCGCAGTGATAATCCCATCCACAGCCCACCCGCGGATGTTGTAGGAGAACCCTCCATGGAAGGCTTCTCGGACATCGAAATCCGAATCGCCGCGGTTGGAAGACGCCGGCTCAAATATCGTGGGCACAAGTGTCGCCGTATCGCTCGAATTGGTGTCGATCGAATGGCTCCAGGTATAGCCCATATTGGCTGCCAAGCCATGGCTGAGGTGGCGTACATACTGAATCTGCAGAGAGTTAAAGTCTGAGCTGCCGGAATTATCGGTGTAGGTAACAGAGTAAATATTTGTCGTCACTATCGCATAACTCCCCACATACAGCAGCTTCCGTCCCACGGCACCAACCGAAGCAACCGTCAGCGCCTGATCCTTGCCGAGCGCCTGCTGCATCGCCACATTCCATTCCCATACACGGGGTGCCCGAAAATCGGACGGAAATTGAAAGAATCGATTCCCCGGAGGCGGCTGAGCCAGGTCTACGCCGGGTAACTGGACCTGCGCGGGACTCACCGGCAAGCTGCTATTTAATAAGACAGTCGCCTGCACCGCCGGATAGCCGCTGACCCACGGCTGC
>JBEKOZ010000414.1:0-5000 GCA_049521275.1 Bryobacteraceae bacterium
CGTACGCCCCGCGGTCGAGGACATTGGTCCCGCCCGAAATTCCCAGCCCCAATTGCACGTCCTCTTCGTTGGCGATTCCGACGTCGACCGATCGAATCAGCTCCGGCATCACCTCATGCGCTTTCTTGCCCCATTTCCACAGGTTTTTTCGATAATTCAAATCGCAGCTCACGGTCAAGCCGAGCCTCTTCGCCGCCGCTACGCTCTCCATCGCGAGCATGGCCGACGACTCGCTGATGGCTGGCGTGATCCCGGTGATATGAAACCAGTTCGCGCCCTCGAACGCCTTTTCCCAATCGATCGAGCCGGGCTTCGCCAGGGCGATGGCCGACCGGTCGCGATCGTAGGTCACCGCCGAGGGCCGCTGATTTGCGCCGGCTTCCACATAATAAACGCCCATCCGTCCTTCGCCGTGCACGATGTGCGAGGTATCGACGCCCAGGCCGCGCAGTTCGCGGACGGCGGCCTCTGCGGCGGGATGTTTTTGAGGCAGCACCGTGACATAGCGCGCCGGCAATCCGAATCCGGCTACCGCGACGGCGACATTCGCTTCGCCGCCGCCGAAAGTCGCAACTAACTCAGGCGACTGGAAAAAACGCTCCAGCCGCGGAGGCGCCAGGCGCAGCATGATCTCTCCGAACGTCACCAGCATTAGAATTTCTCCCAGCCGAGGCCTTCGAGCGTCGGCTCAAACGACTCAGGATACAGGATTTCCGCCAGAATCCGCAGCGATTTCGCGATGCGCGGCCCGGGACGGGTCATATATTGATTGCCGTCCGTCAGATAGACCCGCGCGCGCAGCTGCTTCCAATCGTGCCAGTGCATCTCGGCGCGGGTGCGCTCCAGATCGTAGCCGCAGGGCATGCAGACGACCACGTCGGGATCGGCGTTCAAAACGTCATCCCATTGAATCGGCGTGTGCAACAGGCTCTCGGCGCCGAGCATTTCCGTCAGCTCCGGAATCCAGTTTCCGGCCCCCATCAGCGGCTCCTGCCATTCTAAATTGAGGACGCGCGGGCTCCGTTTCGTCGCCCTTGCCGTTGCCGCGATTTCGCGCATCTCCGTTTGGATGCGATCGACCAGCGGCTGGCCGTCGACGCCGCAGGCGTTCGCCAATCGAATGATGTCTTTAAAGATATCGGTGAGCGAATTCGGCTCGAGCGCCACCACTGCGGGGCGCGTCGTAAACCGGGCGCTCAAGGCCCGCTCGACATCACTGAGGCTCACCGCGCACACTTGGCACTGGGTTTGGGTAACGATATGAGTGGGTTCGAGGCGTTCCAGGACGTCATCGAAAACCTGGTAAACGCTTTCCGCGGTAGCCAGGGTTTCTTTCACCCGCTGGTCGATTTCGCGGCTGTTGCCGTGGGTGTCGAAAACGGGGGCAGTGCAAACGGGAAGTGATAGAACGCCTGGAGGATAATCGCACTCGTGGGACCGGCCGACCTGGAAATCGCCCAGCCCGAGGGCGTGTACTATTTCGGTGGCGCTGGCAATGAGGGAGACAATGCGCACTCCCTTAATATAGCGTTGAGCTCCTTCGCCTGGCGTTCGGCGGCGCCCAAAGAAGCGATGTTCAGCAGGCTGATCTGGAACTGGATCTCAGTGCTTCCTACGGGGCTTACCGGCATAATCCTTTATATCGGAAATAAGGGCATGTTTCGATAGGAGTATGGCTCATAAGCGGTCCTTAAAAGGCCTTAAGTGACCGGAAATGACGCTCGAAGGAGCCTTATTTCACCATAATTGCCAGGCTCCGGCGAGCAGGACCCAGGCGGCGAGAAGCGCGTTGGCGACGGCGTGGGCGGCGATGGCGTCGCCGATTCTGCCGCGGCGGAGCTGAGCGAGCGCGAACAGCGCTCCGGCGATGGTTCCAGCCAGCCAGTGGTCTCCATGAAGGATTCCGAAGGCGGCGGAGGAAATCAGAAACGGGGCCCAGGAGAAGGTTCGCCAGCCGACCGATTCGAAATCGCTCGACGCGAGGCGCCGCAGCAGGAAGCCGCGGAAAGCCAGTTCTTCGGCGATGGGAACGACGACCACCGCGCCCACAACGCGCAACGCGATCCACGCCACGCGAACGACGCCGGAGGCAGCCAGCAGAGCGGCGGGTGCGGCGCTGTGACTCCTCGGATACATGGCGATCCAGAGGGCAAAAACAAAGGCTCCGGCCGCGGCGCCGAACCATCCGAAGCGCCAGTCCAGATCGCGATAGCTGCGGCGAAAATACCAGAGAGCACCCACGGCAGCTACGACGCGGAGCGGATAGAGCCATTCGAAGCCGGCGGACATGCTGCGCGACAACATGCCGGCGGCAAGAATGGCGAGGAACGGGAGCAGGTAGGGAGCCACGGGGTTAGCGGCTTCGGCTTCAACCGGCCCGCGATCGCTGAGGGCTGGAATCCGCCGCGCCAGAACGCAGAGGCCGATGGCGACGGCGTTGAAAGCCATCCAGCCTGCTTGGGAATGAAATCCCTCTGCCGCAATGTTCGGAGCGCCGGCGATGCCGATCAGCAGGAGCGCCCAAATCCGCACGGCGTTGGCGACCCAGATGACGGCCACGCCGGCGGGGATCAACAGGAATGCCTGCGGGAAACGCCATTGCCGCCGGAAAAACCACAGCCATGCGGAACTGAATGCCAGCATCAGGCCCATGCCTTCATAACCCGAGCACTGCGGCGCGATGGTCACGCTAAACTCGCGAGTGCCGATGGTCATGGTGGAGGGGTCGACCATCAGCGCCGAGACAAACGGACGGATCATGATCGCCACCAAGCCCAGCGTCCAATGGCTGAGCGGCGCCCACAGCTTCTGCGCGAGGGTTCCCAGAGTGACGGCGACCAGCGCGGCCGAGAGGCCATAGATCCACGCGTCGCCCGAACTGCGGAAAAGATCGATCCAGACCGGAACCGGTATCAATGCCCAGGCCGCCAGTGCGAGCGCCGCGAAGCCCGCCAGGGCCCAGGAGAGCACCAGGGTGTTCGCCAGGCCCGCGGCGGAATCCTGTCGAAACACCATCGAGGACAGCCACACAAACAGCAGCATCCCGGCGGCGTGTGCGGCCAGCAGAGGCCAGCGGATCGGGGAGGCGCAGTCGCCCGAAATTCGCTGGAAATCGCTCTTCGCTCTCGATTCGGCGAAGATCAGGGAGCCCAGCACGATGGCAACGCCAAGGCGCACCGACCAGGCGCCCCAATCGTGCACCAGGCTCGCCAGCGGGCCGCGGCCGCGGAGCATTTCGGTGTCCAGCCAGAGAGAAATCAGGAGGAGTTCGACTACGAGCAGGCCGCCCAGGATCGCCAGCCGCGACGGCAGACGGAGGACTGCGGGAACGGATGGCAGCGGGCGCGCGTCGAGCAATGGGGTCGTAGTGGATGACAAGTTCGGGACTCTGGAAATAACAAAACCCAGGCGGGAACAGGCGCCTGGGTTCCGGGAAGTCCTGCTTTAGGTTTCTATTTGCGGCGCCGTGCGCGAATCATCAATAAAGCGCCGGTGAGTAGCGCCAGCGCGTTTGCGCCGGATGCCGGGTCGATTTCAGGCGTGATGGTCTGCACCGCCATGCACGCGCCGGACATCCCGATGGCGACGAAGGCCATCCCCGCGATCTTCATTACCAAGTTGCTCTTCATTCTGCACTTACCTCTCAATTCAGAACTGTAAAACTTGGATGAGTATGGCCACACGTCAAATCACAGTCAAGTACAATCCGTTCCAGTACTTTCTTTTTTTTAAGGGGCTTCTTTCCAGCCGGTCCGCCGAATGGCCGGGGCAGGCGTCGAGAAGAGTCTCGACGCGGCGTGCACGAATGCGTGCGCCACAAAAACGGCATTGGTGGGCAGCCCGTGCGGACTATTTGCGGCGCCGTCCGCGAATAATCAATAAAGCGGCAGCGCGTTTGCGCCCGATGCCGACCAGTACCATCCCCATCAAGTTGCTTTCCATCGTGCTATTCCCCCGTATTTTAGGGCTAGTACTCTTAATGTTTGTCGGGCCCCTTAGAGGGCTCAAGGAACTTGGTTGGGGAGGAAACTGGGGTCTGTCTTTTTAGAGGGTAGGGGTGGGGAAAAACCTGGAAGAGGGTTTGTGGGGAGCAACCTGGGTTCCTTGAGCACTCATCTTAATCGTCACGCCGCTTCTTAGAGCAATCCCGGTGCCAAGTCGCAACTTATTGATTTTTCGATTTGCCTTGTCCCGCTTTGGTAAGACTTACCGGCTGTTTTCAGCCACTGGCAGAGCACTCGGTGCTTTTGACACGCGGCCTTTCCTGGCTTCGTCGATTTCGATGTTATAGACGTCGAGCGCGCGGCCGGTGGCGACGTCGAGCTGCAAACGGGCCTGAATATATTGTGCCTCCGCAACAACTTCCGTCCCACCGGCGGTGGCCAGATCGCGCTGCGCCTGAATGACCAGAAAGGGTGTCGACGCGCCGACAGCGTACTTCTTTTGTTCGGCGTCGAGGGTCTGCTCCTGGAGAATCCGGCTCTTCACCGCGGCCGAATATTGGGCGCGCGCCTGTTGGAGGGTGATCAGCGCATTTTGCACATCCACGTGGATCTGGTTGATCAGTTTTTGCACACTCAATTCATTCTGGCGGAGGCTCACGGCGGCGGTGGCGTAGTTGGCTTGCGCGTTGCGGTTGCGCAGAGGGATGCTCAACTGGAGGCCCACGGCATAGTTGGGGAAATTGCGCGAGAACACCTGACCCAGAACGTTGCCGTAGCCGCCGATGAAGAAGGGATTCTGATTGGTTGCGTATGGCGTCGAGGTGCCGGGAACGGGCAGAGTGTTGGGGTCGCCCGAGAGGCCGCTGTTGCGCAGGTCGGCGAAGGCGCTAAGAGATGGGAGCATCAGATTGCGGGTGCCAGTCAGCAGGATTTTCTGGTTTTCGATCTGGATGCGGCTCTGTTGCAGTTCCGGCCGGTTCTCGACGGCGGCCGCGACCAGCTCCTGGAGCGTCTCGATTTTCTCGACCTCGGGGATGCGGATATGGTCGAGGGTCA
>JBEKOZ010000415.1:0-4985 GCA_049521275.1 Bryobacteraceae bacterium
ATGAACCCGGCGGCCCCCGAAATCAAATGCTGCAAAGATCCTCCCTAGAACTTCCATTGTGGCGCCCGCGCCCGTCCAATTGTCATATTCTACAGTAGATGCCCGCGCCCTCCCACCTCGAAACCGCGATCTTCCTGGTCCTGCTTGCCGCCTCCGCCTACGGATTCTGGATGCGTTTCGGGAAAGTCGTTCGCAAAATCCGCGCCTCTAAGCCCGACCCGGGTTTCTCCCTCCAGCCCATCGGCAAACGCGTCTGGGATTTTTTCTCCGAGGTCATGCTCCAGTCGAAAGTAATCGAGCAGCGTCCCTTGCCAGGCATCGCGCACGCCTTCGTCTTCTGGGGATTCTGCGCCTTCGCCCTGGTGACCCTCAACCACTTCGCCGAAGGCATCGGATTCCCCTTCCTGTCGCGCGACGGCTGGTTCGGCCGCATCTATTTCTATCTGGCCGCCGCCTTCGCCGTGTGCGTAGCCATCTCCATCGCCGGCCTCTTCATCCGCCGCTTCTTCGTGCGCCCCCAATGGCTGTTTAGGAAGGAGATCGGGGGAAACGTCTCCTGGGAATCCGGCCTGATCGCCTTCCTCATCTTCAACCTGATGATCACCTACCTCGCGACCTTCTGGTGGGACACCAAGCTGGTCTGGTGGGCGCACACGCTGACGCTGCTGATCTTCATGCCGCTCATCCCTCACACCAAGCATCTCCACCTGGTGCTGAGCCCCGTGACCGTCTTTCTGTCCCGCGGAGGCTTCTCCAAAATCCCACCCCTCGTAGGCGATGAGGATTTTGGACTCGATACCGGCAAAGACCTGACGCGGATCGTCGCCCTCCAAGCCTACTCCTGCGTCGAATGCGGACGCTGCACCGAACATTGCCCCGCCTATAACACCGGCAAGGTTCTCAACCCCAAGGAAATCGCGCTAGGTGTCCGCGGCTATCTGAACGAATTCGGCCCGGGGAGCGAAGAGCCTCTTCTAGGCAAGTACATTTCCCAGGAAGCGGCGTTTCAATGCACCACTTGTGGAGCCTGCGAATTCCAATGCCCCGTCGGCGTCGAACATCTGCCCATCATCATCGGCCTCCGCCGAGGCGCGGTCAACACCGGCAAGTGGGAAGACGACTACGGCACCAAATTGTTCCTCAACCTGGAACGCAACGGCAACGCGCTGGGCTTCTCCTCAACCGAGCGCCAGAAATTCATCGACAAGCAGCAGTTTCCCATTTTTGACGGCACCCAGGAATACTGCCTCTGGCTCGGTTGCATGGGCGGATATGACCCCAAAGGACGTGAAATTGTGGTCGATTTTGCCTCCGTAATGGCGCATTTAGGGACCACTTATGGCGTTTTAAGGAAGGAAAAGTGTACCGGAGACCCCGCCCGGAGGCTCGGAAACGACCTGGTCTTCCAGCAACTGGCCGAACAGAATCTCGAAGCTCTCACCCAATCGAAGGTCCAAAAAATCGTCTCCATCTGCCCCCATTGCGTCCGGACCATCTCGACCGACTGGAAAGAATACGGCGAAGCCCCGCCGATTGAACACCATAGCGAGTTCATGGCCAGATTCAAAGACCGGCTCCCGCAAACCGCCGGCCCCAAGATCGTCTACCACGACCCCTGCTATCTAGGCCGCTACCGAGGCGTCTATGATGAGCCCCGTCAAGTACTTGCGCGTTCCGGCGAGGTCCTCGACCCGCCCCGTTCCCGCGAGAAAAGCTTCTGCTGCGGAGCCGGAGGCGGCCTAGCCTTCCTGGGCGAAGAGACCGGCGAACGCGTCAGCCACAACCGAGCCAAAGAACTGGTAGCCACCGGCGCCGAAGTCGTCGGCGCGGCCTGCCCATTCTGCAACACCATGTTTCGAGACGCCTTATCGGTGGTGTCCGACGCGCCGCCCAAGCTCCTCGACATCGCCCAAATCGCCGCAGCCTCCCTTAAATGACCGGAATCGCGGATTGGAGCAACTTTCTGACGGCCCAGGCCGGAGCCGCCGCCACGCTCACCGGCCTGGTCTTCGTCGCCGTCTCCATAAATCTCTCGCGAGTCCTTTCGATTCCGGGACTTACCGGCCGGGCCGCCGAATCCCTCGCCCATTTGTTCGGCGTTCTCATTGCGTCGGCCTGTGCCCTCATTCCCCAACCGATGGTTGCTCTCGGGGCGGAAATTCTGGTAACCGGTTCATTCCTTTGGCTTTTTCAAACCGCGCTGCAAGTCGGATACGCGAGGAGCAGGACGGCTCATCCGCGATACTGGCTGTTCACCAGAACGATCCAGACGCAATGCGCGACGATTCCCATCTGCATTTCCGGAATCCTGCTGCTACGCGGGTCATTCGCGGGACTCTACTGGCTGGCGCTGGGTTTCATTTTCTCTCTGATCTCAGGCGTCGTCAGCGCCTGGGTTCTCCTGGTTGAAATCATGCGTTAGGGTGTGCATGTTACAGTCAAGGTGCGCCGGGAGGCGCCATTATGAAAGTTGCTCTGGTGCTACTGCTCGCTTCCGGGGCTTTTGCGCAAAGCCTGCCCGCAAGCTGTGGCGCGGCAGACGCCAAGTTCGAGGTGAAAACCGACGGCGCGCAGAGTTCGCCTGCTGAGCCGGCGGCGGGGAAGGCGCTCTTATATTTCGTCGAGGACGACACCGGCTTCGGTTCGACGCCCAAGCCCACCACCCGGGAGGGAATTGATGGGGCGTGGGTGGGAGCCACTCACGGTAATTCCTTTTATTCCGTGTCGGTCGACCCGGGAGAGCATCATCTTTGCGCGAGCTGGCAAACGGCCGTCATTCTGCGTCAGGGCCACCAAACCGCGGCCGCCCATTTCACGGCGGAAGCGGGAGGCGTGTATTACTTCCGGGTGAAAAACACGTGGGTGCGCGACCTGGGGACAGCCGGTATCAGTCTGGCCCCGCTGGACAGCGACGAAGGGCAGCTTCTCGCGAGCAAGTTCTCGGTCAGCGTGTTTCGCCTGAGCAGGTAGGAGGTAGACTGGTTTTATGAGCGAGACGCGCCAACACGCCCATGAACTGATCGACCACATACCCGAGGCACAACTCTCGACCGCGGTCGGATTGCTCGAAAAGATCCTGGATCCCGTCAGCCTAGCTCTTCTCAACGCGCCCATCGACGACGAGCCCGTGACCGAGGAAGAAAGAGCAGAGGTTGCGGAAGCGCATGAGTGGCTCAAGCACAATGGCGGCAAGGGCATTCCGCACGACGAAGCAATGCGCCGCCTGGGACTAGACTAATTCAGTGAGGCGAGTCGAGTGGACCGAGACCGCACTTAAGGGCCTGGCGTCCGTCGATAAAACAAACGCTCGCCGTATCAAGCAAGCGGTTGATCGCTTTGCGCAAACCACCGCTGGCGATGTGAAAAAAGCTCCAGGGCATCGACCCTCCCGAGTACCGGCTCCGCGTCGGCGACTATCGCGTTCGTTTTGATCAGGATCATGAAACCATTCGTGTCCTTCGCGTGCGCAACCGAAAAGAGGCGTATCGATGAGCCGAACAGGCGGAAATCGCGTTGATCCCGCCAACCGAAAAAAAATCTATCCCACTCTTTTCAATAACATCCCGCGTTCTTTCACCCCAGCCCGCACAACCGTCGAGTAATTTATAGACAACGAGGTCCCGCGCTCTTCCGACGGAGAGCGGGGCTGGCCGGTTGGTAGGATTCTAGATCCGCCTCCAAGGGCGAGCGTGCGTTGGGTGCCTTCCGGTGCATGATGCCGGATCTTCGCGCCAGGCGAAGTAAAGCCTCCTGGCTAAAGAGCGCTCGATAAATTTTTTAGTGAGCAGGCGGCGTCCAGTGGGGCGCCGGGAAATGCAGAGTGTCCGGGTTTACCCGGACGCCGGTTGAAAACTTTTCTGAATATTTTGTTCCAGTTGGGAAAGTCAGTTCGATGAAGTACGCGGTGTAGCCCGTCGGCGGCTTCTCCACCTTGCCGATGTACACGCCATCTTTCTGTTCGGTCAGTACGGTCGACTTGTAGGCAGGCCCGATCGACAGAAGTCTAAAATCCCGCTTCTCGGGATTCGTCGCCTGCCACAATTTCACTTCGCTCGGCTTGGTGACCGTGGTCACTTTGATGGACCCGTCTTTTTCGAATTTCCAGAAGAATCTGGGACGCTCCTGATTCTTCAGAAAGGCGTCGTAGAACGCGATCAGGCCTTCCACCGCGTCGGAATTCTTTAGCGAATGGTCCGCGTTCTCCACATAACGGAGGTACTTCTCGCCCTTCAAATCGTCCCAGTAGAATTGCGAAGAATCGGGCAGGAAGTATTGATCGCCGGCTGCATTGATGATGTATTTCGGCATGGTCAAGCGGTCGCGGTATTCATACGGCTCTTCGATTTTCATGAGCGCTTTGAACTGGGGCGTGTCGGTCCATTTCATGATGTCGAGATTTTCGTAGTCCTTCACCGCCGGTGAATAGAACCCGTACGCCATGTAGTGGTGCTCGAACGATTTCGCATTGTTCAACAGGTCGATGACCATGGGCGCGATCGCGACCACTCGCTTATCCACGGCGGCGGTGGTCCAGGTGGTCCAGCCGCGCTTCGATCCGCCTGCCACCATAAAAGTCGTGATCGGCAGTTTGCCGCCCGCGTCGCTGTTCATGAACTCGGTCACGGCATCCATCGCCTTCACCGCGCTCTTGGTCATCGGCAGGCGAGCCGGCCACAGCTCATTGCCGGTGCGCAGGAATTTGTCCCAGGTATAGGCGATGAACGCGTCCTCCGTCAGATCTTTGGTCTTCGCGTCGGGAAAATTCAGCGGCTGGTTGGGCACCATCCGCAACTCGGCGACCACGCTATGCGTGGCCGTGGCAATTTGGGCCACCATCGGATCGGCCTTCTCAGGCGCCTTGCTGCGATTGTTGCCTCCGGTGATGTAGAGAAAACCGGTAGTGTAGTCGACCTTGTCCGGCACCACGATGGTGAGCCAGTGTTTCCACACCGTGCGATCCGGCTCGACCGGCGGCTTCCAGGTTT
>JBEKOZ010000416.1:0-4983 GCA_049521275.1 Bryobacteraceae bacterium
TTCGATTTTCATTCCAGCGAGCTTCTGCCGCACGATCTCTTTCCACTCAGACATAGTCGATCCCCGTGATGCGCCGGATTGCGTCGGCGAACTGTTGCCAGCCCTCTCGTTGCGTGCGCAGCACTTTGCGGCCCGGCGCGGTCAGGCGATAGTACCGCCGCCGCCGCTGGCCGGCCTTTTCCACCCAGCGCCCTTCGATCCACCCCCGCGCCTCCAGGCGGTAAAGCAGGGGATAGAGCGAGGCCACGTTGAAGCGCAATCGGCCTTCGGAGCGTGTCTCGATGAGCTTGCTGATCTCGTAGCCATGCCGCGCGCGCCCTTCGATCAGAGAGAGCACCAGCAGTTCCGCGCTGCCCTTTTTGAGTTCGCGGTCGAAGGAGCTGATAGACATATATCAGATAACAATATATCGAACGAAGACATGAGCGTCAAGCACGATGTGGCGCACGCACTCCTGCGTGCCGCGTCGACACTCCTGTCGACGCCCGTCTAAGCGGTAACCTCAACGCTAACTGCTTGCGCCCAGCACTCGCCGAAGCGAACATTGAGAAGCTGTGCACCAGCCGGTGTGCCGCCATGGATGGTCGCATTAATCTGGCTGAGCCCATCCTCCCCCGGAGCGCCCACAAAATTCGTAAATTGACGCTTGCCCGCAACCTGGACGGTCACGTTGTTCCGGTCGGCATGCCGGGGCAATCCATCGACCCAGATGGATACGAACCGGTTGGCCTTGGAGACGCGGAACGGCTCCCAGGTAATGCCATCGGACACACTCTTGATGCTCAGGGACTCGGCCTGGATGGGCAGATCTACGGCAATCGCCAGCGAGTTGCTTTCCGCATCCGGAGTTCCTAAACGGACCTCATGCCATCCGGGCGACAAACCGGGGGGCAACTTGAAATTCACATGCCAACAGCCTTCTACCATGCCCACAAAAACCGGTTGCACGCCATAGCCGCTGACTTCGGGTTGCACCGTATCGCGCGTGAGTCCGGCGTCGGCGGCAACAGTGCAGCCTACATACTCATCTGAAGACGAGGCTCGAAAATTCAGGCCGTAGTTCTCGGCATGGAAGACGGCGAGCAGGTTGAGCCTGGATTTGGGAGCGGCCCGGGGAGCACATTTTCGACGGCAGGCCAGAGCCGCCCCGTACTCGTGAACGTTGCGGACGTCGACCTGGGCGAAGCCCGCGGTGCGGCACATGGCCAGCAGGCACGGGAGACTGGGCGCAACCCAATTGTCAAATTGTCCGCCAAACCCGTCGTGCTCGTAAAACTCCATAAGCGGAAACTCTTCCACGCCCAGGCCGGGACGGTGGCGATCCTTCAGAAGGAACGATTCGACGGCCACCAGATCCTCGGCAACGGAGCAGACCCGTTCGAGAGCCAATAGAGGATGCTTCAGATGATAGAGGACGCCCATGAACAGCACGATGTCGAAGCGTCCGATTCGATGGGGGTCCAGCTCATAGACGCTCAGTTGACGGTAGTCAATGCGCGAGCCCATCCGTTCGTGAATCTCGCGGAACCGGGGATTCTCGAAGCGATCGATGGCCACCACTTCAGCGCCGCGCCGTTCCATCTCGAGGGCGAACCAGCCGTCCCAGGTGCCGATGTCCAACACTCGTTTCCCGGTCAGATCCTGCGGGATGGGAAACTGGGAGATCCGCATTTTTTGGGACGCGAGCGTGGAAACTCCCCGGATTTCGCTGCCGTCGGGGAGCTCGAAGCTGTGCCACCATCCCGTTTGGTCCAATCGTTCCTGCCAGGCGCGAACGTGCGCAAACGGATCGACGGTGCTGGGTTGCATCACCCAATTATGGACGCAAACTCGGGTAAACTGAACCAGACAAATATGCGACACCGCCTGGCGCCGTTACTCGTCTTCCTGGTTGCGGTGAAGGCGCAGGATTCTGCCTATCCTCCAAAAAACCACCTGATTCCAGGGCCGCCTTGCCTGGCGATGAAGGGACTCGACGGCTTCACAGCTTGCAGCGAATCGACGCACCAGGAATGGCTGAACGATATAACGCATTGGCGCGAGGAGCGGCGGATCCGCATTGGATACGACGGCTCGCGCTATCACAACCCGGCGCTGCGATGGACGCAGTCCAGTTTCATTCAGCCGCAGATGATGGCGCAGGATCGCTATTTTTACGATCCCGTATCGAGGCGCTACACGGTTGACCGCTATCTGGACGACCTCGAGCAGCGTTACGGCGGCATCGATTCAGTGCTGATCTGGCCGACCTATCCCAACATGGGCATCGACAACCGGAATCAACACGACATGATCCGCAGCATGCCCGGCGGCGTCGAGGGCGTGAAGCAAATGGTCGCCGATTTCCACCGGCGGGGAGTGCGCGTTCTGTTTCCAATGATGATGTGGGACCAGGGAACGCGGCATCCCGGCAAGCCGTGGCCGGATGCGATCGCGGAGCTGATGAAGGAGCTGGATGCGGACGGCATCAATGGCGATACTCAGGATGGAGTCCCGCTGGCGTTCTCTCTGGCAGCCGATAAAGTGGGCCATCCGTTGGCGTTCGAGCCGGAAGGAGGGCCCTCGGACGAAGCGCTGGCATGGAACGTGATGGGGTGGGGCCAATATGGCGGACAATTCGATTTTGTGCCGGGCGTCGACAAGTACCGCTGGCTGGATGCCAGCCACATGGTCCACATTTCGGACCGGTGGAACCGTTCGAAGACCAACGATCTTCAGTATGCGTTCTTCAACGGAGAAGGCTGGGAGAGCTGGGAAAACATATGGGGAATCTGGAACGGAATCACGCCGCGCGACGCTGAGGCGACACGGCGAGTCGCGACGATGGAGCGCGCACTTGGGCTTCTGACGAGTCCTTATTGGGAACCTTTCTTTCCCATGCGGCGCTATGGCGTATTCGCAAGCAAATGGGAGAGCGCGCAGGGCTTTAGCGCGTGGACCATCGTCAATCGGAATGAATACGACGTAGATGGTCCACAAATGACCGTTCGTCGTTGGCTCAGGGGGATGAGTTATTTCGACCTTTATCATGGCGTCGAACTCACGCCTCAAAGTGAAGGGGGCATGGATGTACTTTCGTTCCCGATCGAGGCTCACGGTTACGGAGCAATTCTGGAATACGTAAACGACCCTTGGCCGGCCGTGCGCAGCGTGATGTCGAAGATGAAGACGATGACCGCGCGCCCGCTCGCCAGTTACTCGGACCAGTGGACAGTGCTGCCGCAGAAAATTGTAGAGATACCAGCGACGAAAGCCGCTTCGACCGAGGGGATGGTCAGAATCGCCGGGGGTCCTTATATGTTCAAAGTCCAGGGGATCGAGATCGAAGGTTCCAACGACATCGGCGTCGACGTGCAGTATCCCTGGGAGGATTCTCCTCGGCGCTTCCACGAGCATCCGATGGAGATCAAGAGTTTCTTCATCGACAAGTACCCGGTCACCAATGCGCAGTTCAAGAAGTTCCTCGACGCCACGAACTATCATCCGCAGGACGATTTGAATTTTCTGCGCGACTGGATTTCCGGCACTTACCCTGGAGGCTCGGCGAACAAGCCGGTTACCTGGGTCTCGCAGGAGGACGCGCGGGCTTACGCCGCATGGGCCGGCAAGCGGCTGCCTCATGAGTGGGAGTGGCAGTTTGCCGCGCAAGGCTCCGACGGACGCGCGTACCCGTGGGGGAACGAGTGGAAGGCTTCCGCCGTTCCTGTTCCCGAAAAAGGACGTACCATGCGAGGTCCCGATGATGTCGCGGCGCATCCTGATGGGGCAAGCGCCTCCGGCGTGATGGACCTGGTTGGCAACGTCTGGCAATGGACCGACGAGTACCTGGACGAGCACACCAGAGCCGGCATTCTGCGCGGAGGCAGCTATTACCAGCCGCAGGGCTCGATGTGGTATTTTCCGCAGGCTTATCGCAACGATCAGCATGGGAAGCTGCTGTTGATGGCGCCGGGCTACGACAGGTCCGCCGCGGTCGGCTTCCGCTGCGTGGCCGATGCGGAATAGTAGAGGCTGAAGAAACCGACTTTTCCATTCCGAGATATCCTGATCGGTGACCGGGAGGATTTCGATCGATGCAAACCTTGGTTTTCTTTCTCTGCCTTGCCCAGGAACATCAGCATGCTGTTGCTTTGCAGCCGATGGCGCAGCAGGCGCGGCAACTGGCCGAGGCCCTTAACTACCTGGGCCAGCCGCTTACCGCGCCGGAACAGAAGTCGGTCAACGATGCGATCGCGATGACCGACGAGGCGGCCGCCGTGGAGGCGCTCGAACGGGTTTTCGACCGGCACGTACTGGTGAAGGTCGACATCAATCCCGAGAGCCGTGTGAAGGTCGAACAGGGAGACGCGAAACCGGAGCTGGTGGAACAAGGCGCGCGGCTGTTTCTTGTGAAGGTCGCGAACCTGGCGAATGTCACCGCGCAGCTGAATGTGGTGAGTCCCAACGCCGGCGATGTTTTCGTGAGGTCGAATGGCCAGCCCGACCCGGCGATTACGCTCACGCCGGCCGAATCGAAAGACCGCTGGGCCGATATTTCGCTGGTCCAGCAGCCGCCCATGCGCAAGCGCCTGTCGGGTCTTGCGGTCGAATACCAGATTCTGCAAGTTTACGGCCGGGAAGCCGGACAGCGCGCGGCGAAGATTTCCTTCAACGTCGGCCAGGGGAGCCAGGATATCGGATTTCGCAACGACGTCACGATCGTGTTCAACGTGGCACCCACCAGGCAAATCACTTTTCGGGTGAAGGACGAGAACGGCGTGCCTGCCATGGCGAGCTTCATCATCCGCGACCGCCAGAACCGGTTGTATCCCTTGCCGTCGAAGCGGCTCGCGCCCGATTTTTTCTTCCAGCCCCAGGTCTATCGCGCCGATGGCGAGACGGTGCGGCTGCCGGTGGGATACTACACCATCGAGTACAACGGCGGCCCGGAATCGCTGGCGCACACGCGCGAAGTGGAAGTGAATGCGCAAGGACCCGCGGAAC
>JBEKOZ010000417.1:0-4980 GCA_049521275.1 Bryobacteraceae bacterium
TGACAGCAGATCGGGATCGATGCCGTCGCCGGTCTTGTAACCTGGCCAAAGGTTATTGCGGAACGACTCGATCACGTGATCGGTCGCAACCGCGATGTGCGTGGCGCCGCCCTTGATCATGCCCAGCACCGAGGTGAGCACGCCCCGAACGGCCGCCACCTCGAAGCCCTTCTGATCGCGTGCCGATGGCACCGCGTAGTAGTGCCGGAACAACTCGTAGGTGCCGTCTACCAGATAAACGTCCAGCGCGGGCCTCCCAGCACAACCTTATATGAGCGGCGTCGGCTGAATCAAGGCCTAAGACAAGTCCGCTGCGGCACATGCGATTGATTTGCTCTATCCTTTTATCAAATGAGGTGCTTGTGGATCGCGCCGGCCCTGCTTCTCGCCGGCTGTACCGTATCAAGAACTGCGGCCGTGAGGATGCCTGCGACGCCAGCTATTCACGCCGATGCTGACCGCGACGCTGGTGAGACAGACCGCGAGAAAGACCACGATCCTGGCGCCGAGACGCTTCGTTCATTCAGTGCCGCGCGAACACGTCCCAGTGGCGGAGTGCCCACCGAGCGCTACTTTACTGCCAAACATCATATCGACGCGATGCCTGCCGTGGCCCTCGGAAAGTGGGATTCGCTGGGTCCCGGCTCGACCGGAGGGCGAACGCGCAGCCTCCTGATTCACCCCACCAACCCCAGCATCATGTACGCGGGGGCGGTTTCGGGCGGCGTCTGGAAGACAACGAATAGCGGAGCCTCCTGGACTCCTCTCACCGACAACCAGGTGCTGCCGTTCATCTGCACCATGGCCTTCGACCCCACCAATCCCGAAATTATTTATGCCGGCACGGGCGAATCCTACGTCCCCTACTTCGAGGGGATCCGCGGCCTGGGGATTTTGAAAACCACCGACGGCGGCAATACCTGGACTCGTCTGGCGGCCACACCCGATTTTTACTTCGTCAACAAGATTCGCGTCAGCTCGACGAATCCGCTTCATGTGTACGCGGCCACCTCCACCGGAGTTTTCAGCAGTCTCGACGGCGGGATGACGTGGACCCAGTCATTGGCCGCGCCGCCTTCCGGTGAGAGCGCCAACGTTCCGGGATGCCAGGATCTCGCGATCCGCACCGATATGCCTACCGATTATCTGTTCGCGTCGTGTACGGGGGGCTTCTATTTGGCGGGTGGCATCTGGCGCAACACCGACGCCGCCGGCTCGGGAACGTGGACTAGCGTCGAGAGTTCGGTCGGGGTGATTCGGATCGGGCTGGCGATCGCGCCTTCCAATCAAAGTATCGTTTATGCCCTCACCTCTATAGGAAATACGCCGCAGTACACCTATCTCAACGCGCTGGGGGCGGTGCTACGCTCCACTTCGAACGGCGATCCCGGTAGCTGGACGACGCAGACCTCCAACGCCGACCCGACGCTGCTCAACACCCTGCTGCTTGGTTATCCGAACGACAGTTGCGGGGGTCCGACGGCGGACGCGGAGAAGATCGGCCAGGGCGAGTACGACCTGGATATCGAGGTCGACCCGACGAATCCCGACAACGTGTGGGTCGGAGGCATCGACGTTTTCCGCTCCAGCGATGGAGGAGCAAACTGGGGCATCGCGGGTTTTGGCGATGTCGACACCAACGTCGGCGGCCTCCATGCCGACCAGCACATGATCATTTTCCCTCCGGGGTGGAACGGCACCTCGAATCAAACGCTTTACGTGGTGAACGACGGAGGCATCTGGCGCACCAACAACGCGAGCGCGCCGGTGGTGACGGGCACCAATGCGATGTGCACGGCCTATAACCAAACGACGGGCGAAAGTTACCACACTGGCGCAACCATTTTGTGGGCGCCGATGAACAACAGCTATGTGACCACTCAGTTTTACGGAGGGGCTGTTTTCAACGGAGGCGGAGGTTATGTCGGCGGCACGCAAGACAACGGGAGCCTGCTAGGCGACGCGGTGCATCCCAACTGGACTGATATACAGGGAGGGGACGGGGGGATTTGGCGCATCGACCCGGTGGACTCGTCGGTGTTCTACGGCGAAACTCCGGTTTTGTCGCGCTTCACTTTGGGAGGCGCGATGTTTTCGCTGATTTCCAACGGCATCGGCGAACCCTTCCCGACCTACCCAGCCTATGTTCTCGATCCGAACAATTCGCTGCGGCTCTACTTCGGCGGAGATAGTAAACTCTGGCGATCCGACAACCAGGGCACCACCTGGACCGCGGTCGCTTCCGGCGGCATTGAGATCAACGCGGTCGCGGTCGCGCCTTCGGACTCCAACCATGTCGTCTTCGGCGACCAGTACGGCAACATCTTCACCAGTTCAACGGCGCTGTCCGCCACGCCGAGCGCGGGCTGGACCTCTTCCAGACCGCGCGTGGGCTGGGTCTCCGCGATCGCTTTCCATCCTACCGATCCCAATATCGTCTTCGCGGCCTATTCGACGTTCGACGCCAATCCCGGCGACAACCATATGTACAAATCCGTGGACGCCGGACGATCGTGGACGGGGATCGATAACACGGGAAGCGCCACGGGTCTGCCCGATCTTCCGATCAATAGCATCCTGATCGACCCGCTGAATCCGTCGACCGTGTATCTGGGAACGGACATGGGGATTTTTGTTTCCGCCGACGGCGGGAACACCTGGGGACATGACACCAGTTCGTTCACCAACACGGTCGTGAATACGCTGGCGCTCGATCGCGGCGCGGGGGTTACGAACCTCTACGCGTATACGTTCGGCCGCGGCGTGTGGCGCGTGACGCTGGGCGGTGGAGGCGTTCCCTGCACCTACTCGGTATCACCGACCGCGGTCACCGTGGACGCGTACGGTTCGATGGGCGTCATTAACGTAAATACCGGAGCGGGTTGCGCCTGGAACGCGGAGGTGATCCAGGGCTACGTCCAACTGCTGCCGCCTGCCTCGGGGGTGGGGCCTGGCGAACTGTACTACCAATCCGCTCCGACCTTTTACTCTACGACGAGCACCAGCCTGTTCTACGTCCAGGGGAACCCGATCCAGATGACGCAGGCGGGGGCTGACTTCCCGGCTAGCAACGATACGATCGCGACCGCGGAGCGCCTTTCCCCTTTTCCTTATGTCGGCGCCGCCTCTTACCCTTTGACCTCGGACCCTTCTGATCCGGTTCATAGTTGTACCGGTTCCGCTGATTTTCAAACCTCCTGGTGGCTGTTTACTCCAAGCTCCAGCGGCATGGTCAGCTTCCAAGGCTACGCGTATCGTGACGACGGAATCGCCGGAGAGGGCGGGTTCGTGATCACCGCGTATCCCGCGTCTTCCGTCAGCACGGCCTCGGAGCTCGGGTGCTACACCACGCCGCGGAGTACTACATTTCTCCCCTTTACCGGCTTCCAGGCTCCCGTTAGCGCCGGCACCTCGTATCTGGTGGAGTTGAGCTATACGACCAGCGCGCCCACCGAAGGTTTCATTGCAGTCGCTCCCGCGGCCCTGGCGGGATCTTTGACGGTCACTCCGGCGACCGCGAGCCTGATCATCAACGGCAAGCAACAGCTCACCGCCGAAGCCTCAAACCTGTCGACACAGGTGGTGCGGTGGTCAATTTCGCCCGCAGTGGGATCGATCAACGAGAACGGCGTTTACACGGCGCCGGAGACGCTCGCGGCTCCCACTAGTGTGAAAGTGACCGCGGTGAGCGTCGCCGACAACGTCACCCAGGCTACGGCCAGCATCACGTTGACCGCAGCGCCCGTGGCGATCGGCGCGGTCACCAACGCCGCGTCGTTTCTGGCCGACGCGGTGTCGCCCGGGGAAATGGTCACTGTGTTCGGCAATGGACTGGGGCCTGCTACTTTGGCCGGCGCGCAGTTGGACGCCAACGGAACAGTTTCCAATCTGGTCTCCGACACTCAAATTCTGTTCGACGGTACTCCTGCGCCGATCATCTACGTGCAGGCGGGTCAGACCACCGTGATGGTCCCTTATGAAGTCGCGGGCCAAGCCTCCACGCAGGTGGTTGCGGTCTATCAGGGGCAGAAGTCCGCGCCGCTGACGGTGCCCGTGGGGCCGTCGGCGCCCGGCATTTTCACGCAGGACGGTAAACAGGGATCGATTCTGAATTTCAATGCCGATGGAAGCGTCACCCTGAACACCACCAACGCGAGAGCCGCAGCGGGGTCGACGATCGAAATTTATGCCACCGGCGAAGGACAAACCAACCCTCCGGGTGTCGATGGAATTCTGAATAACGGCCCCACGCTGCCAAAACCGGTTCTCCCGGTTTATGTTTCGATCGGCGGGCTGCCGGCTCAAGTGGCGTACGCCGGAGCAGCCCCGGGAGGCGTAGCAGGATTCATGCAGTTGAACGTCGTGATCCCGAGCGGCCTGACTGCCGGAGCCCAGTCCGTGGTTTTGACCGTTGGTGCCAATATGACTCCAGCGTTCGTAACCGTGTGGGTGCAATAGTCTTCTGGCCAAAGCCCTGCTTCACCGCCGTTGCTTTTGTTCGCCCATTTCCGCCTTCAGCCATGCCTTTGCGAAACGCCAATCGTTCTTCACCGTCTTGAGAGAGACACCCAGCACGTCCGCCGCTTCTTCCTCCGTCAAACCGGCAAAGGAATGCAGTTCCACGACTTGTGCCTGCCGTGGATTCAGCTTGGCCAGCTTTTCGAGCGCCTGGTCCAGACCAATCAGCTGCGGCAGATCCTGAAGGACTATGGGGCCGTGATCGTCCAGATTCGTCTTGTGAAACTCCCCGCCGTGGCGCTCCGCGCGATGGCTGCGGGCATGGTCCACCAGAATTCGCCGCATGGCCCTGGCCACGGTGCAAAACAAGTGCTTGCGGTTTTCCCAGTGAAACACTTCTCCTTCAAAAAGCTTTAAATAGGCTTCGTTGACCAGGCCGGTGGCTTGTAGCGTATGATCGGCTCGCTCCCGGCGCATATATGCGCGAGCCACTTGCCGCAATTCCTGGTACGCCTGCGAAAA
>JBEKOZ010000418.1:0-4980 GCA_049521275.1 Bryobacteraceae bacterium
AGCCAGCCGCCGATCCACTCGTGCGTGGCGATGGGAAACGACACAAAAGTAAGGGCCGCCAGCAACGCCGGCACCGCCCTTCCCGGGCGCTGCTCGTTCCAATTCCGAATCAACACCGCCAGCGGAAGGAGCATGATGGGCAAGTAACGTCCCCAAAAGATGGGCGAAGCGAAGAGCATCGCGGTCACGGAAACCGAGTATTCGACGTCCAGCCGCTCCAGCGGCGCCATACGGCGATTCCAGGGCCACAAAAAGAACCCCAGCGCAACGACAACCAGCAGCATCATTGCCGGCGCCAGGATCTGCGGGTTCATCGCCCAGCCCATCCCGCTCCACAAGCCGGCAGTCAATCCGGCCAGCGAAAGGTTCCCGCCCCTCGCGAGGAATTGCCTGGTGACCAAGCCGGCGGTAGCCAGCCATTGCTGAAAAGTGTGCCGGATCGTCACTTCCGCTGCCGCCCCGCTGAGAATCGCGATCGTGACGATCGCCGAGACGAAGGCCCGCCGGGACCGGATGGCGAAGTACACCAGGAGAAACGCGGGGAACGCATGAAGACATGCGGCCAGCCCGATAGCTCCCCCCGCCACCCACGGCCGGTTCCGGCGCAGCATCAGCCAGCCCGCTGTGATCAGAGCGAACAGAACAACGCTGGGCTGGCCCCCCCGAAGGGTGAGGCCCACCGGATACCAGCCAAAAGCCAGCCCCATCACCGCGCACCACTCCGCCAACGGCAAAAGCGGGAATAACTCGCGAAGAATCGCCACGATCGAGAGATAAAGGAGCACCATGGACAGCAACGTCACCAACGCGAAGCTCCCCCGCATCCCAAGAACATACACCGGACCCGCCATCAGGATTCCAAGGACCGGCGGGTGCGCATTCGCGAATGCCGGCGGCTCCGTCAAGGTGTTCAGGTCGTTGCGAACGACAGGCAGCCGCGCCAGTTCCTCCCGCCCCGCGATGGGCGCTGAAAGTTCCGCGACTCCCAACTCGGGCAGATCGGCGGGATACATGGTCGCGTGCTTGAGAAACTGTCGCGCAGCGACCACATCCTGCACAAAGTCCCTCGGGTTGATGTAACCCGCCAGGACCGAAAAGCCTATGTTTGCAATCGCCCCCAGGAGAAGGAAAGCCAGCATCGCGCGCCCCGACAGAATCTGCTCCACCCGCTCCCAAGTGGCATGCCTGCCGCGCACCAGGGACCAGACCAGCATCGTTGCCAAAACGAGCAAGGTGGAGTTGAGCGGCAGCGCCCGCATAGTGGCTCAGTCTATCACGGCCTCGAAGTTCACCCCCCAAAACGCCTATGACGATTCATTCAAGTCATACCCAAGCATAGCCGTGCTGGTACCGAAGACTGATAGCATTGGGGCTTGCATGTCCATTAAATTGGCATAGAATCTTAATCTGTTTTGCGCATTACACATTGGAGGACCAAATGAGCAGTATCTTGACAAAATTTAATTTCCTGGCCGCCGCTGCAATCCTGGCGGGTCTCACCGTGCCCGCAAGCGCCCAGATCAGCTGTATCGTGCAATCCGCAACCGATCTCCTCGCCCGTACGGAGGGAACCACCGAACCGTTGGGAGACGTCGTTCTGGCCTGCACCGGAGGAAACCCCACCGCGGCCGGCGATCTGGTTCCACAGGTCAACTTCAGTGTGTTTCTGAACACCAATCTGACCAGCAAGATCACCTACCCTTCCCCTTCGGGCACAACCCCCAATTTCAGCGAGGCGCTATTGCTGGTGGACGAGCCTAATCAGCCGGTTCCACCCAGTGGGGCCGTATTGTCGCATCCACTCTTGAACTGCGGTCAGTCGGGCGCGCCGGATAACAGCCCCGCCGGCCCCGGCGTCTGCGAGATCATCAGCACCGGAATTCCCACCCAGACCTATGACGGCACGCCGGGCGCGGGCCCGACCACCATCTGCGTTCCCCAAGCAAGCGGCGCCATTACCAACGTGTTTGGATGCGGCCGCCCGAACGCATTTCAGGGCCAGATGTCGGCTTCTAACTCCGGTGAAGTCGACTTCATCGGGGTTCCGTTCGATCCGCCGGGAGTGGGAGCAACTCGGTTCTTCCGCATCACCAATCTTCGCTCCGATGCCGCCGGCCTCGGCAGCTCGACCCAGATTACTTGCACCATCGCGATTACCGGCAACACCGCGGTTACGTTCCCTGGCAACACCGGCTCGGTGGTAGCCACAATCGGCTTCGCCAGCAAGGGCCTGGTGGTTACCACTCCCAAGATCCAAACCGTGCGCGTCACGGAAGGTTTTGCTCTGGCCTTCAAGGACCGCAACGTGGCTGTTAGCCTCGCGAACTCCGCCTATTCGGCCGGCGCGTACTCTTATGTTTCGCCGGACCAGAATTATCCCGCGCAGGCCGCCCAGAACGTGCCGGGCGTCCTCTATAACACCGAGGATCTTTTTCAGTGGCAGAACAACGGCGTGAACCAGCCGCCGAGCCCCGATCCTCCCGCCGGCTATTCTTCTGGAGTCTCAACCGCTACGAATTATCCGCTGCTTTCTGTGGGTTACGGCGGCGTGAACACGGGAATCACCGCTGACGGCGTTTCGAACGCCGGCACCAGGATCGCGCTGACCTTCAAAACTCTCGCCCCGTCGGTGACGGTTCCTTCGGTTGTTTACCTTCACCCGGGAGGGAGCCCCTCGACGACCTCCGGCGTCATGGTTCTGACGAAGACGGATGCCGCGGGCGCCGGCCCGTTCACCACCGGAGCCAGCACCACGCTGCACAACGGCGAAACGGCGGTTTACGAAGTGCTCTACGCGAACCCGTACGAGATCGAATTCGGCGATATCGATATCTCGGTGAATTCGTTCATTTTCGGCGCCCAGGTGACCGTGAATTTTGCCCCTTTCTACACAGTGCCCGGAGCCGCACTGGCCACCCCGACGGCAGCGAATCCAACCCCCACGGCAGTTCCGCGCTTCTCTACGGCCGGCCACTCGACGGTGGTCGTGGCTTCGACGATCATCGGCATTTGGCTGCCGTTCTTCTGAGCCGTGACCGCAGGGAGCGGTTTCTTGGCCTTCAAACCTCGATACGCTGGTCCATTTTTGGAGCCCGGACCAGCGTCCCGAGGCGCCCCGCGTCCTACGGGAAAGAATAGCGAACCAATCTCCTCGCGCAGGTGACGCCCATTCTAAATCAGAATGAGCTTACTAGCGTACTTACCGATCCTGACCATGCTGATGCCGTGGCGGGAAGTTCCGGCGGGAGCCCACCTGGAGATCCGGCTGACCACTGCGGTCGGGACGTATACAAGTAAGGTCGGGACGCCGGTATCAGCGGTATTGACCACTCCTTTGATCGCCGACCACGAAGTGCTTCTTCCGGTCGGAACCAGCGTCACGGGAGAAGTGAAGTCCGTACGCCGCGTGGGCCTGGGAATCGTCCACGAAACAGCGGCCATCGAGATCGAATTCAATCAGGCAACTCTGCCGGATCAAACAACTTATCCAATTTCAGCCCGCGTAATCGAAGTCGACAACGCCCGCGAGCGGGTGGACCATGCCGGACGCATTCTCGCCGAGCGGGCGACGTCCAGCGTCTCCAATCGCGCGGTCGGATACGTCAAACTGGCGGTTGGCCTGAACATTCACGCGCAACTGGGAATGTGGGCCGTGAAGACGCTGGTGTCGGACGTTGCGGAAGCGGAAATCTGTTATCCCGCAGGTGTGGACTTCACATTGGCCTTGACCGCGCCTCTCACCGTGGCCGCGCGCGATGAAGAATTGGGCGATGTCCCGCGGACGACGGACTCTTTGACCACCGACGAACTGGCCGCTCTCGACGAAGTGGTTACCGGAATCCCCGGCCGCACCGAGAACCGCTCGAATCACCCCTCCGATCTGATCAACGTCATGTTCATCGGCACGCGGGTGCAATTGGAGGCGGCGTTTGTGTCCGCCGGATGGACCCAGACTCCCCCTTCCACCCTTCGTTCCCACCTGAGAAACATCCGCGCCGTCATGGAGAGCCAGGGAAACAGCACCGCCCCGATGTCGGCTCTCCTGCTCGCCGGCGAGGCCCCCGACATGATGTGGCAGAAAGGCCTGAACGACGTCGGCAAGCGTCATCACATCCGCATCTGGAAACGGAAAGAGACCTGGAACGGCGAGGAAATCTGGGTAGGCGCCGCGACCCACGATATCAATTATGCCTTCCTCCGGCCCGGCATGCCCGTCACCCACCGCATCGCCGAGGCGATCGACCGGGAGCGCGACAAAGTAGTTCACGACCTGGAATTCTCCTCTACCGTCGACTTGGCCGACTGGATGGACCGCACCGAATTCCGGCACGAAATGCACAACGCCACCGGCGACGCGATGAGCACCGACGGACGTCTCGCGGTGGTTCATCTGCGCACCCGCCCCGCGGCGCAATTCATCGTCAGCTTCCCGGACGCTCCTTTGCCGATGCACGGCAGGATGCTACAGCGCCTCGCCCGCCGGGAAATCCTGAGCCTGCGCAACGAACTGCTCCGCGACAATTCCTACTGGAGGAGCTACGAAGCGATCCGCTTCGCCGTAGCCGCTGCCCGCCATCGCAAAGACACGGAAGTAGTAGCCGCCGACGTCGCCCCGAAAGGCCTGGAAAAAATCTCCGATTTCGTAGCCTTGCGCTAACCGGTCAAACCGGTTCGAAATGCGCGAACATGTTCTGGAATTCTTTAAGGTTCCCCGGCTTCTCGTAAGTACACACCTTCTCGAAGCGGCTCCACAATTCCAACACGGCTGGATTCTGATGGGCGCCGGCGATGGCTTCCTCAGAAACCCACTCAAAGACCTCCACGATGGTGCCATCCGCGGCGCGCATCACGATCGACGCACGCTCCGTGACCAGGCCCTCGGCACGCAGTGGCGGAAGATGGTTGCGAACCAGTTCCAGCAGCTCCTCCTCGCAACCCGGCTTCGGTCTGTAGCAAGCGACTGAGATCGATCCCATACCA
>JBEKOZ010000419.1:0-4966 GCA_049521275.1 Bryobacteraceae bacterium
CACCGCGTTGCTGCGCAGTTCTGCGTCACGATGTTCTCAGTCAGGCACTCCGCACAGTACCCGCCGTCGGCCTCCTGCATCAATGCAAACACCAGTTCGGCCATATTCACTTTTCCACCGCCACAGCCTTAGGATCGATCCATCCATCAAACTCCGCCGTCAGCCGATCAGCTTCCTTCGGACCCCAACTCCCCGGCTCATAAACCAAAACCGGCGTCGGCGACTCCAGCACCGGATCCACGATCCGCCACTGCGCCTCCACCGCCTCCTCATTCGCGAACAGAATCTGGTCGCCTTTCAGCGCATCGCCCAGCAGCCGCTCATACGGAGCCATTTCACTTCCGCTCTGATGCGTCGCGATCAACTCGACATCCTCGCCCAGCATGTGCTCGCCCGGCTGTTTGACGCGCATGCCCAGCGCGATCACCACCTCCGGGCTCAGGCGCAGGCGCAGATGATCCCCAATTCCCGTCAACGTCTCGCCGAACGTTTCGCGCGGCGGCCTCTTGAAATCCACGATCACCTCGGTGGCCGTCACCGGCAGGCATTTCCCGGCGCGAATGAAGAACGGCACGTCCGCCCAGCGCCACGTGTCGATGAACAACCGCAGCGCCGCGTACGTCTCCACATCCGAATCCGCGGCGACCCCCTTTTCCTGCCGGTATCCGTTAAACTGGCCGCGCACCAGGTCCTCCGGCGTCAGCGGCCGCACCGCCTTCAACACCCGCGACTTCTCATCGCGGGCCGAATCGGGCACCTGCAACCGCGGAGGGTCCATCGTCAGGCACGCCAGCACCTGCAGCAGGTGATTCTGCACCACGTCGCGAATGCAGCCGGCCTCTTCGTAAAACGCTCCGCGTCCCTTCACCCCGAAATCCTCCGCCATGGTGATCTGCACGGCATTGACGTAGTTGCGGTTCCACACCGGCTCGAAGAAAAAATTCGCGAAGCGCGTATACAGAATGTTCTGCACCGGCTCCTTGCCCAGAAAATGGTCGATCCGGAAAATCGACGTCTCCGGAAAATGCGCCTCCAGAATCGCGTTCAGCTCCTGCGCCGACTTGAGGTCGCGTCCGAACGGTTTCTCGATCACCACTCGCGCCGACGTCGCGCAATCGGACCCCGCCAGCCCCTCCACCACCGTCGCGAAAAACGCCGGAGGAATCGCCAGATAATGCAGCGGCCGCTTGGCTCCGTCAATCGCGGCCCGCAAATTCGCGAATGTCTTCGGGTCTTTGTAATCGCCGTCCACGTATCCCAGCAACTGCACCAGTTTCGCGAACGCCGCCTCGTTATAAGGCCCGCTCGCCTTCACGCTATCGAGCGCCCTCTGCTGGAACTGCTCCAGGTTCCATCCCGCCTTCGCCACGCCGACAATCGGAATATGCAAGTCATGCCGCTCGACCAGCGCCAGCAGAGCGGGGAAAATCTGTTTGAACGCGAGATCGCCCGTCGCGCCAAAAAACACCAGCGCGTCGGACGGCTGTGCGGAAGCCGGATTCATACCAACCATTCTAGACCGTCTTTTATGCTCATTTAAGCCGTCTTCCACACCCCAAATCGTGTCACTTATGCTCGTTTAAGGCGTGCGAGAATGTGAGATTGACTCGCGAACGCAAGTACCTGCTAGCCCTGGTGGCGCTCCTCGGAGCCGGATTGGTCGTTTATGCCGAGACCTACTCCTTCGCCTGGGATGAAGGCTTCCACCTCCTGGCCGCCCAGTTGATCCTCAAAGGGATGCGCCCTTACATCGACTTCTTCCATTCCCAAACTCCTCTCTACGCGTACTGGAACGCCTTTTGGATGAGGCTCTTCGGGGATACATGGCGCACCGCGCACGCCGTCTCGGCCGCCTGCGTCATCCTGGCTGTCTGGCTGACCGGCAGCTACGTGTTAGATCGCTTTGAGGGCGGTATTTGGCGCCGGAACTGGCGCTTGCCCCTGGCCGTCGCTGCCGTTTTATTGACGGCTCTGAACTCGCAAATCGTTGAATACGGGACAATTGGCCAAGCCTACGGGATCTGTCTGCTGGCCATCGTCGCGGCCTTCCGGTTTACCGTCGCGAACGTGAGGCGGGACGACGCCCGGTTTGCCTTTGGAGCTGGATTCTTCGCCGGGGTCGCTGCGGCGTCATCGCTGCTGACCGCTCCCATGGGTCCGGTCTTCTTTGTCTGGATGCTGCGGGCTCCGGGCGCCAGGCGCAAGAGAATATTGGCATTTATCGCCGGCGGCCTGATCCCGTTCCTGCCTCTGCTGCGCCTGTTCCTCCAGTCTCCCAAGGTCGTATTCTTCGGAGCGGTCAAATTTCACCTCTTTTACCGCACTGTCGAATGGTCCGAATCGGGGAAGCAGAACATCGATATTGCGTTTGGCTGGTCGGAATCGCCTCATTCCATGGTGATGGCGCTGCTGGTGCTGCTCGCGCTGGTATTCATGGCTCGCCACGAGATCCCGATGGCGCTTCGGCGGGAGCTGCACTTGTGCATCTGGCTTTCGCTGGTCGAGAGCGTTTACCTGCTCTATGTAAGGCCCACGTTTTCTAGATATTACCTCTTTATGGTCCCCTTTGTGGCGATCCTGTCGGTGGTCGGCTTCTATTACGCCGGGACCCATATCGGCCGCCCGGACAAGCCTCGCTGGCTGCTGCTGCTGCTGGCCTTTCTCATGTGCGTCGGCGTCGGCCGCATGCTAAACGGAGCCAAGGGCGATTACCGCTGGCAGGATTGGGAAAAGATCTCTAAAAAGGTCAATGAAGTGACGCGCGCCGGCGGATTGCTCGACGCGGACGAGGCCGTCTATTTCGTCACGCGCCGCACGCCGCCCTCCGGAATGGAGTACGAAGATACGCATAAGCTGCACCTGTCCCAGGAGTTATCGGCGCAGTTACACATTTTCCCCAAGGACGAGCTGAAGCGCCGGGTCAAGGCCGGAGTTTTCGACACCATAGCCACCTGTGAGGACGACGAAGATATCGAGAAAGACGGTCTGACCAGCATCTACAAACAGAAAACCAAGATTGGCGATTGCACTGTGTTTTGGGATCGGGCTACTCGATAAGCCCTAGTTTTTTCAAGGTTTCAGACGGCTCCGGCTCGTCGAAATGAGGCACCGGCGCCTGCTCCCGGCCATCTTCGATAAACACTCCATAAGGAGGGTCCCCGAACGGAAAGGTCTTCTTGAGCACGCCGAGATCGAGCGAGGTTTGCGCCTTGAACCCCGTATCGCTCAAGAACGAGGCCGCCCATTGCGGCTGCTGCGTGGGTATCCCGATGACCGTAACATCCTTCTTCCAGTTGTACTTGGACATGTGCCGCGCAGCCGCCTCGCAGTGAGTGCACTGCGGATCGTAGAAGAACAGGAAAATGCGCCCATGCTGCAGCGAAAAAGGCTTCGCGTCCACGGTAATGGTTGCGGGCGCTTTGGTGCCGCTCAACCGGTGGGTGGCGATGCCGTAACAGCCTGCCGTGACGGCGGCGACCAGGACTAGAAACATGAAAGCGTTGCGGCGTCCGCTGGGTGGCCGCGACCACCAGGCGGCGATCAGCGCGGCCAGCAGCATCAACGCGTCGCCGACAAAGAACCCCGGCCCGATGGTGCGCTTCACCCATGGAAAACAACTGCATTCCTTGCCCAGCAGCGCCGAGTAATTAACCCCGATATAGATCATGAAAACAACCAGCAGCAACGCCGCGAGCCAGGCTCCCCAGCGGCGGAGTCGAGGAACCAGAATCAGCAATCCGGCCAGCGTTTCAGAGACGGCCAGCGCCAGCGTGGCGGCCATGCTGAGCTGGTAAGGCACACGCAAATCCTCCACCATGCGGGCCCACACGAACGGGTAGGTCATTTTCCAGATTCCAGCGGTCAGAAACAAAAGAGCGACCGCAAGAGCCGCGATGAGGTTGACGCTGCGTTTCCAGATTGGCACTTATGTAGGTTATTCTAGCGGATTATCGAGTATTTAGTGAAATGTCCCGGTCGATGAACGTGGATAAACGCAGATTGAAAACAAAAGGCCTCGGCATCTTTAGAATCCGCGTTCATCAGCGTTCATCGGCGGCCAACTCTGTCTTTCCAACTTCGGGGACAGTCCGCTATGGTACGAAGTGACAAATCCCGTAAGCCGCACGCAAAATGCAGCGAAATGCAAGCCTTTTAGGCGTGCCTCTTGGCGCCATCGAACCGTTGGAGACCTCGAACGCAGCTACTGTCCCGAAAATTCCGCGCTCCCCTCGTTTGGAGACCTCGTACCATAGCGGACTGTCCCCGAAGTGGATCATAGCGGACTGTCCCCGAAGTGGATCCGAAGTCGATGTTCCCGGAACCGCCATGCGTGTGCCGCAAGTGACCGTTCAGGAGGTTGAGCCGTTCCCCAAATTTTGGGCTGTGGTGCTACTTTGAATTTGCCGTACCGGTCGAGTGAGGCGCGACATCACCAATCCAGATTCCGACGCCGAACAAGCCCGAGCGGATTTCGGTGCAGCTTTGAACCGTACCGACGACCGTTAGTTCCTTCGTCTTGATGGATACCTGGGAACCGTGGCTCAAGAACAGTGGGCATTCTGCACGCAGCGCGGAGCGCGAAACGTCGATAACCGTAACGCAAACGCCTAAACCAGCACCGGATAGCACGCGCAAAGTTGCCGTGGTCTTGGTTGGATAGCGAAACTCGCGCCGTTCTTCCACGCTCTTCTTTCTTTGAGGGAAGCGTCTAACCCGAAAGATGCCTCCCTCAGGTCCAATGCGCAGGCATCTGCGGAGGGGACACCCGCCTAAACCTCTGATCGGCAAATCGGGCGAAAACATTAGGGGCTACTGGTGAAGTAGCCCACTGCCAAATCCTTTCTACCGGCTGCTGGCTCCTTCTGTTAAAATCACAAAACACCCCATGTTGAGTCAGTATGTTCTGGAGTAAACTTTTCATCCCCACCCTGCGTGAGGACCCTGCTGAAGCCGAGGTCGCCAGCCA
>JBEKOZ010000420.1:0-4953 GCA_049521275.1 Bryobacteraceae bacterium
GCTTCGACGAAGCTCCGGTATTCGGCGCTGATCTTATCGGGCAGGCGCATGTCGCCTTCGGGAGTCTCGCGCAGGTCGAAGTGCGGCGCGCCGCGCTCCTCCAGCCCGACATAGAGGATCATTTTCCCGCCGTCGTAGACCGCTTCGAGATGCGATTCGACAACGCCCGGGATCTGGTCCAGACGTTCTTCGGCGTCGCCTTTGGAGGAAGGCAATGGGTCGCCTTCTTTGACGGCAACGGCGGTGCGCACCTGCGCTTCCGTGGTTTTACGCAGGCCGTAAAAATCGAGGGTGTCAAGGCGCGGAGCCTGGGCGCAGGCCAATCCGTCCAGACACAACAATAGCGTGAGGAGTCGCACTAACTGATCAGACGCGCGCCGGGCCGGTTAGGCTCCAGCTTGTTTTTCCGCCAAGGTACCGATTAAGGGAAGCACGAACTTCTCTTTGTTGTAGGCCTTGTACATCAGGAACAGCCAGAGACAGAAGAATCCGAGGCCCATCACCAGGTACAGCAGCATGATCATGAGCGGGCCGATCACCGGAATATAGTGCAAAACGAAGCTCAGGATCGCAAACACGATGTAAATCGGAATCAGCGCCACGCACAGAAAAATCGACTGGAAGGCGTGGAAGCGAATGGTCCGATTTTTGTTATACGGTTCCAGCACCAGGAAAATGACGCCCGAGAGCCAGCCCGCCAGATAGCACAACGCCGATGCCAAGTTTTCTTCCATACCGGCAGATTGTACTACAGGACTGGCTGGTGGGGGCACGTAAGCGCCTCCGCCCGTGGCCGGATCGGGCATGGGCGCGCCGCACTTGGCGCAGAACTTCCCCTGTGAGTCTGTACCGCAGTTAGGACAAAATGCCATGTTTCCTCCGCATGGATCATACTCTACTCTTTAAATGCGCAATCCGCAATTGGTTTTGTGTCAAGATGGACGGAAATGAATCGCCTGCTCGTCTTCTCTATTCTCCTCGGGGGAAATCTCCCTGCCGCCGATCATCTTTTGAAAATCACGCCCGAAACCGTGGCCTGGGGCTACTATTGGTCGGCTGCCAAACCGGTGCTGACGGTCAAGAGCGGGGATACGGTCACGGTGGAATGCGTTTCGGTCGGCAATCCCACCACGCTCGAAGGCGCGGGCTTGCCGGCCGATCAGGTAGAAGCCGATATTCGCCGCCTCTATGCCGAGGTTCCCAAGGACAGCAAAGGTCCCGGCGGCCACCCGCTCACCGGGCCCATTGCGATTGAAGGCGCCATGCCGGGCGACGTGCTCGAAGTGCGCATCAAGGAAATCCGCCTTCGGTCGGCCTACGCGTTCAATAGCTTTGGCCCCGGCCGCGGCTTCCTGCCCGACGATTTCACCACGCGCAAGACGCGCATCATTGCACTCGACCGGGAGAAAATGATCGGACATTTCGCGCCGGGAATCGACGTCCCCCTGCGGCCGTTCTTCGGCAGCATGGGAGTTGCGCCGCCCGAAGCGGCTGGGAAAATCAGCAGCGCGCCTCCGGGAATCCATGCGGGCAACATGGATAATAAGGAGCTGGTCGCCGGGACGACGCTGTTCATTCCGGTGCACGCGGCGGGAGCGCTGTTCGAGGTCGGGGACGGACACGCGGGCCAGGGCAACGGCGAAGTGGACATCACCGCCATGGAAACGTCGCTGACCGGAGTGTTCCAGTTTATCGTGCACAAGGACATGCACCTGAAATGGCCGCGCGCCGAGACGCCGACCCACTACATCACCATGGGCATCGACGCAGACCTGACCGAGGCCACGAAAATTTGCGTGCGCGAGACGCTCGATTTCCTGGTCAGCGAGAAAAAGATGACGCGCGAAGACGCGTACCAGCTGGCGAGCATCGCCGTCGATTTCGACATCACCCAGCTTGTCGACGGGACCAAGGGCGTGCATGGGATGATCCCGAAGAGTATTTTTGTGGGGATGAAATAACCAGACTAAACGCCGCGCCGCGTTTCGCGTCATATTGGTTAGGTGCCCCCTTACGAGGATGAGCTTGCCCAGATTGTCGCGGATCTGAACCGCACGTCACCCTCCTCTCCGCAGGTTTCCTACTCCGCCGAAAGTCTCGCCTCCCTCGATTCCCTGCTCGCCCAGGCCGTGCGCAAAGCCGCTTCCGACCTGTTGCTGATCGCCGGAGCGCCGGCCCATCTGCGCGTGGGAGGGTCGCTTGCGCCCACCGGCCCGCCGCTCGATGCCGAGGAGATCCGCAAGCTGCTGCTCCCGTTATTAACGGTCGCGCAGACCCAGGAATTCGAGCGCAGCAAAGCGGTCGACCTCTGTTTCAGCCGCGATGGGATCGGGCGTTTTCGCGCCAATGTCCACCAGCAGCGCGGGACCGTCGCCGGGAGCATCCGCCTGCTGCCCGAAAAAATTCCCACGCTCGAATCCCTGCACCTGCCGCCGATCCTGCGCAAGCTTGCCGAGGCGCGGCAGGGCCTGGTGCTGATTACCGGGCAAACCGGGTGCGGCAAAAGTTCGACCCTGGCCGCACTGCTGGAACTGATCAATACCAACCGCCGCGATCACGTGGTGACCATCGAAGATCCGGTCGAATATGTGCACACCAACCGGTCGTCGATCATTGAACAGATCGAAGTCGGACACGATACGCCGGATTTCGCCAGCTCCCTGCGCAGTATTTTGCGTCAGAACCCCGATGTCATTTTAGTCGGCGAGATGCGCGATCCGGAGACCATCGCGACCGTGCTGACGGCCGCGGAAACCGGGCACCTGGTGCTGTCGACGCTGCATACCAACGACACCTCGCAGGCGGTGTCGCGCATTCTCGATTCGTTTCCCGCCGGCAACCAGCCACAGATCCGGCAGCAGCTTTCGCTCGCGCTATTGGCCATCGTCGCGCAGCAACTGGTGCCAGGCACAGGACATGCCGGGCGATATCCCGCGGTAGAAATTCTGATGGCCACGAGCGGCGTGCGCAGCCTGATCCGCAAGGGCGAGGATCATCAGATCTATAGCGCGGTCTCGACCGGTCGCACCGAAGGCATGATGACCATGGAGCAGTCGCTAGCGGAGATGGTGCGCGCCGGAAAAATCAGCCGGGACACAGCGCTGGCCCATTGCTTCCGCCCCGAAGATCTGCGCCGGTATCTGCAGGACTAGGTTCTGCTTCTACTGGCTCCTGGCTACAGGCTACTGGCTACTTTCTTCAGTACACTTCGATCTTCCGCTTCGTCCGCGGCGCCTGCACGTACGGAGTGACCAGGCTCTCATTCCCATCCTTATCGATGGCCTTCACGCCGAACACCAGGTCGTCGATCGAAACGTCGGGAAGGGTATATTCGGTCACGTTGCCGACGAACACTTCGTGCTCCCAATAAGGCGTGGTGGTCGATCGCCACACTACCCCGTAGCCCGCCAGGTCGGCCTCCGGGTTTTCGTGTTTCCATTTCAGCGCGGCATCATACCGCGACTTCCCGCGCGTCAGCAGCAGCGTGGTCACCTTCTGGCCGTCGCGCTCCGTCACCTCAGCCGTCACGGGAGCTTTCGGCGCCCACGCCAGCGAGGCCGCCACCGCGCCGTTTATTTTCGTGACTAAAGTAATGTACGGCACGGACGTGTTGGCGAACGTATCGGTCACAGTGTGCTGGTTGGCGAAATTCTCTTCGGGAGAAGAGAGGCGCACCGCCGTGAATCCCTCCTGGTTGAACGGAGTGTGATCGCCGCCGCGCCCGAAGCGGTCGGCGCGGAAAACCGTATCGACGCGCATCGCGGGCAGATAGCGGTCGGCCATATCGCGGATATAGCGCGCCAGTTGGCGCGAAGGCGAGTCGTTCGGGTCCTCGCTGAACACGCTGACGCGGCGGTTGTCCATGCGGCCGGAGCCGGAGACGTCGCTGCCGATGATGTCGTTATTCAGCACCGCCTCGATTTTCTGATGGGCCGCCTGCGCCTTCCCGGCATAGAGCGAACTGCCCAGCAGCCCTTCCTCCTCGCCCGCGAAGGTGATGAAGACCAGCGTCTTCTCGAACTCGTATTTGCTCAGCACGCGAGCCAGCTCCATCACGCACGCGGTTCCGCTGCCGTCGTCGGTCACGCCTGGAGCGTCAAGGTCGGGATCGCGCATTGGTGGCGGAGCTTCGCCCGGCGCAGCCGGCGCACCCGTCGGCCTGCCCATCACGATGGTGTCGTAATGCCCGCTGATGATGATCCGCTGCTCTTTATTGGTGGTGCCGGGCAGGACCGCAACCACGTTGTACAGATCCACGTCGCGCGGTACCCGTGAGGCGCGCCCCTCGATTTTCTTCAGCTTGTATTGATCGAAACTCACTTCGAGCTTGGGACTGTAGCTGCGGAACTGCTCGTAAATCCACTGGCGCGCCGCTCCCACGCCGCGCGTCGGATTGTCCTGGGCGGACAGAATGTTCCGCGTGCCGAAGGATTCGAGGTGCTTGAGAATCCCGGTGATGTTTTCGTCCGAAACCTCGGAGACGATCTTGGCCACCTGCGGATTCGGAGCCTTATACTGCGCCGGCAGTGCGGCAGCCAGGAAGAACAGGGCGACAGAAGAAGCGCATTTCATATTTGTTGAACGACGCTCGCGGGCGTCCAAAGGTAACACGGTACGACGTTCGCGCGCCTAGGAATCGCGAAACAACGCCCGAAAACCTTCCTGTTCAAAATGCCGATCGTTGGTGAGAGCTTCCGTGAGCCCCTCCCTGCGCATCGTCTGCATGGAGATACAGTCAACCATGCTGTATCCTTTGTCGGGACGAGCCTCGTAAAGGCTCAGGCCCGACAAAAACGATTCACGACTCTGCGAGATTATCCTCACGTCGGGATTGGCCAGAAGACTGCGTACCGTCGCCGCTGCACGACTCCGCATCCAGGGGTCTGCCGAATAGAACGTCAAAAACTCAGTCAGAATTTCATCGGTTGTCGTAATTGCCGCGCCGACGAGATT
>JBEKOZ010000421.1:0-4943 GCA_049521275.1 Bryobacteraceae bacterium
TCCCGCGGGGATCTCCGAAGGGGCGCGCAAATCGATGAAGTTTTCATTCGCCGTCTGCACCGCGAGTTTCATTTTCTTCCCGTGGGTTTCGATTTCCGCGGCTGCGATTCGAAGCTCCCTGGCATTGGCGTAGAACAGCGCGGCGGGCGCGGAGAAGGAAACCTCGATATCGATTTTCCCCTTGAAGGTGGGCGAATCGGGTAACAGGGTGAGGTCCGCCGCGTACTTCACTGGACGCACTCCGTCCGGTAAGCGCAAGGTGGGTGGATCGGCTGCGAACGCGGTCGAAGCCAATAAAATCAGGGAGCAACTAAGCCTCATCCCGATCAGCGTATCACTTCAATTGTCCTGAAGATATTCTCGATTCGAATGCGAGCGATATCAGGCAGGCTTGCAGGTCGGCGACGTCCTGGCAGCCGCAGGTACGTTCAAGAACTGAAGAAGAAGCACGGGATTCACTACGACTCGCACGCGAGCTATCAGTTCGTGGAATGTTAGGCGCTGAAACCGCTCCCTGCGGTCACGGCTCGGAAGCGACTCTACGTTGTAGAGGCAATTCTACGTTGTATCGGAAGCAATTCTGCTGTTGTATAGGATCGGGAACGCCTGCTAAAGCGAGGCTGCGGGCTGAAGCCCGGCCCCACCAAGCTACTGGGGGCCTTGAAACAATCGCAGGCCGCCTTTTTGCGCATTTGTGTTTTCGCCGAGGCGCGCGCCGGGAGGTAGTTCCTTGAGCAGTTTGGCGTTGCCGCCGCCGAGCACCACATAATCGGCTCCGAGCGCCGCTTTTAGTTTCTCGACCACATCGAAGACGTGACGGGCCCAGCGTTTTTTGCCCAGACGCTCCAGGCCGCGGAGGCCGACGTAGTCCTCATAGGTGCGGCCTTTTTTGTAGGGCAGGTGGGCCAGTTCCATCGGTTCGAGATCGCCGTCGACGATCAGCGCGGTACCGAGTCCGGTGCCTAAGCCGAGAAACAGCATGCGCCCACCTTCATAACTGCCGAGGGCCTGCATAGCGGCGTCGTTCACCAGTTTGACGGGCTTGCCGAAGGCTTTGCGAAAATCGAAGCCGACCCAGCCGACGCCGAGATTATGAGGCTCGGCCACAGGCCGTCCGTGAAGCACGGGGCCGGGGTAGCCGATGGCGACGACGTCGTACTTCCATCCAGCGGTCGCTTTCTTCACCGCGGCGACCATGGTCGTGGGCGTCATCGTGGGACCGGATTCGACCTTGACGATCTCCTTCTGGCCGGTGGCGCCGACCTTCACATGCGTGCCGCCGACGTCGAGCACAAGAACATTCTGAGCTGGCATAATTTCACCTGTATAATAGCGCCAATCATGAGACTTTTCCTTTTCCTTGCGATCGCGGCGAGCGGCCTTGCGCAGGAGCCGATCGATTCGGGCGATGTGGCGGCTTATGATTAGGAGGCGGTCCCGACGATTTTGTTAGGGGCACGGTCCCCTGGCTCACGCCAGGAGTTATAACCCCGTCCCGTCAGGGCGGGGAATCGGCGATATCGCCGGGACAGCTTACCAGGCGGATTTCGCGCGCGCGGCGAGCAGGCCCGTGGCCGCGGCAAGGTCAATGTCCGCGATGAGCAGGCCTTCCTTGCCGTATGGCTGGTTGCTAAGCAGAGTCCCGTCGGGACGCACCACGGCCGAAGTGGTGGGTGACCCGGCGCTCGAATAATTTACGGTTGCGACATAACAGGTGTTCTCGGCGGCGCGGCACAAAACGGCTTTCTCATGGAACGAATTCGCGGGATCGGCGAAAGTTGAGGGCGCGTAGCTGCCGGGCTCCGATTCATGGAAATGAGGGTGGAACACGACCTGCGCGCCACGCCGGGCAGCGAAGCGCACGGTTTCCGGATAACGCCAGCCTTCGTGGCAGATCGCGATTCCAAAGGTGAGCGGACCGGCTTCAAAGATCCGCCTGCCGGAGCCGGGCGTGTAGGTGGTTTCCTCGGAAGGATCGATTTGGTTTTTGTCCTGGAAACCCGCGACGGTCCCGTCTCGATTGATGACCAGCGCGGTGATGATCAGCGAATCATTAACGACGCGTTCGGTGCCGAGAATCACCGCGATGCCGGCCTTTTGGGCGGCGGCTGCAACAGTGGACCAGGCGCGCGCGAGGAACGCAGAGTCGGGAGGCGGCACATGCTTCCCCATCCCACGGTAGCCGGGAATGAAGCACTCCGGAAAACAGATGATGTCCGCGCCCTCGATGGCCGCCTGCGCGATGGCCTGTTCGGCCAGCGTGACTGACTCCTCGGGAGTCGCCGGGAAACGAAGGTTGGCTAGGGCGATTCGAAACATATTGGGCAGTCATCCAATTTTAGGCGCGCCGCGTCCCGTCATGCTAAACTGGCTTCCTGACTGATCGCCCTTCCCCGTCAGAAGCGGCCAACCTGAGTTTAGGTGGATTCTTGATGGCGGGAACAGCAAGTCAGGGCGCGCTTCCGGCTCCTTTTCAGCATTACGACCTCGATGAAGCGTACGACGAGATGGTCGGGCAGGATGGGATCGCTCGCCCACAGTACGAACACCTCTACCAGGCGCTGCGCGAATTGCCGGCGACCGAGCTGCGGCGGCGCCAGCAGATCTCCGATCTTTCCTTCCTGCACCAGGGCATCACCTTCACTGTGTACGGCCGCACCGAAGGAACGGAGCGCATTTTCCCGAACGATCTGCTGCCCCGCATTATCACGAATGAAGAGTGGTCGCGCATTGAGACGGGATTGGCCCAGCGCATCACCGCGTTGAATCTTTTTCTCAAAGACCTGTACCACGAAGGGCGCATCCTGAACGACGGCGTGGTGCCGCGGGAGCTGGTCTACAGCTGCAAACATTTCCGGCGCCAGATGCGCGGCCTCTATGTCCGCAGGGATGCCTATATTACCGTTGCGGGAACCGATCTGATCCGCCTGCCTTCGGGCGAGTTCGTCGTGCTGGAGGACAATTTGCGCGTGCCCAGCGGCGTCAGCTACATGCTGGTGAGCCGCCAGGTGATGAAACGTATCTTTCCCGAATTGTTCCGGCAGTGCGGGGTGCAGGGAATCGAGCATTATAGCCAGGCGTTGTTGGCCACGCTGCGCGCGCTCGCGCCGCAGGGCCGCACCGAACCCACCATCGTGCTGCTCACGCCGGGCGTTTATAATTCGGCCTATTTCGAACACGCTTTCCTAGCGCGGCAGATGGGAATCGAACTGGTGGAGGGCCGCGATCTGGTGGCGCACGACAATTTCATTTACATGCGGACCACCGATGGCCTGCGGCGCGTCGACGTGATTTACCGGCGCATCGATGACGATTTTATCGATCCGCTGGCGTTCCGTCAGGATTCGTCGCTTGGCGCGCCGGGCCTGTTCAACGCGTATCGCGCGGGAAACGTCAGCCTGGCGAACGCGCTGGGAACCGGAGTCGCGGACGATAAGGCGGTTTACGCATACGTGCCCGCGATCATTAAATATTACTTAGGCGAAGATCCGGTGCTGAACAACGTCGAGACGTTTCAGATGTCGGATCCGGTGGAACGCCGTCACGTGCTGGACGATCTCGCTAAATTCGTGGTCAAGGCCGTCGGCGAATCGGGCGGGTACGGCATGTTGATCGGCCCGCAAAGCACCGCCGCGGAGCGCGACGAATTTCGCAGGCGCGTGGAGGCCGATCCGCGCAACTACATCGCGCAACCCACCATCATGCTGTCGCGCGCGCCGTGCATTATCGATGGGAAAGTACAGCCCCGCCACGTCGATCTGCGTCCCTACATTCTGTTCGGCGAGAAGATCACCATCGTGCCCGGAGGACTGACGCGCGTCGCGCTCAAGAAAGGATCCCTGGTGGTCAATTCGTCGCAAGGCGGCGGCAGCAAGGACACCTGGGTGCTGCACTAATGCTCTCTCGAGTCGCGGAAAGTTTGTATTGGATGAGCCGGTATCTGGAACGCGCGGAGCATACGGCGCGCGTGATCAAGGTCCAGTTGAACCTGATGCTGGAGCGCGAAACCGCGGACGACGACCGGCATTGGCGGCGCATGTTGAGGTCGCTCTCCATCGAGGCGAAAGAGGTGAAAGACGGCGAGGCGCAGGCCGTGGCGAAGTCGCTGATTCATTCCACCGACAGCCGCTCCTCGATCGTTTCCTGCATCATGTCGGCGCGGGAAAATTCGCGGCAGGTGCGCGAGCAGATCAGCTCCGAGATGTGGGAACAGTTGAACCGCATGTTCCATGCCGTGAAGCACGACGATCTCGAAGAGGTGTGGGACATCGGCGATTTTTTACAGGCCGTCAAGGAAGGCGCGCACCTTTTTCAGGGCATCACCGATTCGACCATGGCGCACGGCGAGGGCTGGCAGTTCATTCAAGCCGGCCGGTCTCTCGAACGCGCGTCCGCGCTTTCCATCCTGCTGGGCGTGCATTTTCGCGAATTCTTTGGCAGGGGATCGGAGCCGGAGCCGCTCGAATGGATCGGCCTGCTGCGCTCCTGCACGGCGTTCGAGGCGTATTGCAAAGTGTACACGGCGGATTTGCGGCCGGATCGCATCGCCGAGTTTCTGATGCTGAGCCCTAGTTTTCCGCACTCCATCCGATTTTCGGCGGAGGCGCTCGAAACGGCGCTCAAACAAATCGGCGCGGAAGTGTCGAGCCGCAGATCGGCGCGCGTGGAGCGAATCGCCGGCCGGATGCAGGCGACGCTGGCGTTCGGGCAGATCGACGAGATCATGAGCGGCGGCTTGCAGGCCTATCTTGAAACGGTGCTGCGGCAGTGCTCACAGGCGCACAGCGCGCTGTATCAGACTTACATCACCTATCCTATTGAGGCAGCCTTGCAGGCGTCCTGACTATGTTCTATTCCATTCGCCATCTCACCCAATTCCGCTACGATTCCGCTGTCAGCGAAAGCCTGATGGAGCTGCGCATGCAGCCGCGATCGGAGGGGCC
>JBEKOZ010000422.1:0-4939 GCA_049521275.1 Bryobacteraceae bacterium
CTTAGCAGTGAATATGGTGCTGGGGACCGCGTCATGCACGGCGAGTATCACCGGGACCGGAGGCTGTAACGTCCTTATGGTCCAGCGAGTTTCGGACGCTACTTTATCGGGCGGGACTTGCCATCCGACGATCTTGAATTGGACTGCCAGCACTTCCTCGAACCTGGCGGGCTACAATGTTTACCGGTCGGCCACTTCGGGCGGAACCTACACGAAGTTGAATTCAACGCTGATCCCCTACACCAAGACCACTTTCACCGACGGCACTTCGCAACCTGGGCAGACGTATTATTACGTAGCAACGGCGGTGGATACTAGCGGGAATGAGAGTGCGTACTCAAGTCCGCCCACACAGGCCAACATTCCAACCCCGTAGGTCGCGGGATTACCGCTGAGATTTCGAGATTTTCTCTAATGCAGATCTAGCGTCGGCGGCGTACGCGAATTCACGATCGCTTCTCAACGCGAGTTGAAGCGACCGTTGGGCAGCCGGCATTCGGCCAGCGGCAAGATAGGCCATTCCCAGGTGGTATTGGAATAACGGATTATCGGGCGCCTTCTTCGCGCATTCCTCCAGATGAATCAAAGCCGTGTCCGGCGATCCGAGCTTGTAGTAGGCCCATCCGAGGATGTCCGTCGCGACCACTGAATCGGGCATTTTTTCCTTTACCATTTGCGCCATCGAGAGGGCCACGTTTACATCGCCTCCGTGGTCCAGATATAGAAACGCCAATTGCGCCGCCACAGCGGGTGCGCCAGGATCCAAGGCGTGCGCCTGCTCGCAAATTTTCTTGGCCTCCTGCCAGTCGCCCTTCTTCTGATACAGACGCGCGAGCGCAAGGTAGTTAGCGACATTACGGGGACTAGCTTGAATTGCGTTCCGCAGATCCGCTTGCGCTTTGTCAATCCAGCCCCTCGCCAAATCGATGTTGGCCAGCATGGAGTATTCATCCGGTGTCTTAGGGTCCAGTTCCATGGCTTTCTTCAGGTTCGATTCGGATCTGTCCAAATCCTTCGCATCAAAGTAGGCCAGCGCCAAAAGAAAGTGGAGGCGGGCATTCCCTGGATGTTCCTGGACCAAGGCCGCCAGCCGCTCGGCAGCCTCGCGGCTCCTTCCCTGCACTCCGTACAGCTTCACCATCGTCGCCAGGGCGGGCAGCAGCGTCGGATCCCGCTTCAACGCCTCCTGCATTTGTGCTTCGGTCTCTTTGGCGTCCCCTTTTGCGAATGAAACCTCCGCTTCAGATGCATGAGCCGAGGGGAGATTCGGATGGGACCGTAGTGCTTTGGAGGCGACCTCCGCGGCGCGCTCGTAATCGCCGGTGCGTGCACTCAAAGCTGCCAGAGCGTTGGAGGCTTCCGTCAACCCGGGATTTAAAACGAGCGCCTGCGAAAACGATGCTTTGGCCGAACCGGGAAGACCCGATTCCCGCTGTGCCAAACCCAGGAGATAGTAGTTCCGGGCGGATTTTGGATCGCCGTTCACGGCTTTTTCAAGCTGTGCGGTTGCTTCCGAAGCGCGTCCCTCGAGCAGTAGAATGCGACCGTTCGCAGCCAACCCGTCGACATCCGACGGTCTTGCGTCCAGGATTTCTTGGTTGAGTGCTCTCGCCTCGCCGAGCCGCTTCAGATCGATCAGGGTCTGGATGAGTTTGGCTTTAACTAAGCCGTCCTTGGGTTTCCTCGCCAGTACCGCGCGGAACTCGGTTGCGGCTTTCTCATTCTGACCAATCGATGCGTAGAAAAGTCCCAGCGATTCATATGCTTGCGGATCGTCGGGGGCGATCTTCTTCAACTCTTTGAAGACCTTCTCGGCGTCGTCCAATTTGCCGGTATCGGCGTAGATGCGGCCAAGGAACACCCTGGGAGGCACCGCATGCGGGTCCAGATCGGCGGCATTTCGCATCTCAGCTGCCGCCTCTGCGGCGCGACGCTGGGAAACATAGAATTGGCCCAGCGAAACGTGTGCCTGAACCGATTTCGGGGCGAGTGCGGTGGCGCCTTTATAGGCCGCCTCGGCTTCCGGCGCCCTCCCCGAAGCCAGATTCAATGCTCCCAGCACGGCATAATACTCGATGCGGGGTTCAATCTCGATGGCCGCTTGCGTTTCGCGGATGGCATTCGGCAGATCCCTGACTGCGGAGTATTTCTGCCCCAAAATCGCATGCGCCCGCGAATTTCTAGGATCTTCCTTGAGCACTTCCTGGATCAGGGTGCCCGCTTGATCGTACTCGCGGCGGTCGATGAGCAAAGGGGCCAGCTCGAGCTTCGCCCCGGAGTTACGCGGATCGAGCGATACGCTCTGCTGAAACTCCCGCAGGGCGTCGGGCCGCGAATTCAAATTCCGGTACGCGCGCGCCAGCTCCAGATGCGCGGCTGCGAACTTGGGATCAATTTCGATCGCGTTACGGAACTCGATGACCGCTGCGGCATATTTGCCCTGCCCGGCGTAATCCTTGCCACTGGCGAGATACTTGACCTTTCGAACGTTCGGATCGGTCGAGCAACCCACCAACGATAAGAGTGCGCCAGCCGCCAGAATCGCCCGGCTGGGAGCGCAGGAATGCCGCATTTACTTTATTATAGCGGACCGATGTAGCTCGGGTATGGATTCCGAAGCACATCCGTACGCAGTACCCGCAGTACTTTTTCGCAGTCCTAAAAATCGAAATAAGATTGCAATCGAGGGGAAAGTCTGCTAAATTTCTCTAACGGACAAGCAGCATGCCGTCGGTGTTTGATGCACTTGCGGATGGCTGTTGGCGTGCTGGGCAGAATGGCTCAGACGGGGCTCGGTTCGTCGGAGGAGAGAAGTGGTGATGCGTAATATTTCACAGCTCGCGGTTGCGGCTCTAATCTGTGCGGCGAGTGCAGGCACCGCGATGGCGCAATGCGCGACTGTTCCAACACCGGATTTCTGTTTGAATGGTCTCTATAACAGCAATAGTCTTGACGGCATCTACGTCAGTCCATATACCGCGACCATCAACGGTGTCCAGACTTATGTCATCTGCGACGATTTCTATAATGACGTTGATCTTGACGAGAGTTGGACGGTCCAAGCGAACTCGGTCACAAGCGCTCCAACAAGTGGTCTGTTTGGTACCGCGTCTCCTGACTCAGCGAATCACAATGCCGCAGTTAGCCAAGGTGTAAACGTTACCACGGGATACGAAGAAGTCGCTTGGCTCTCGCAGCAACTGATCGGGAGTCTCTCGACCATGAGCTCCTACGATCAAGATCTCTACTCATACGCGATCTGGGCGGTATTCGACCCTAACGGCGTGCAGGCGTGGCTTGACAGTTATGGGAACTCCGCATTTTGGACCGCAGTATCCGGCGAAGTGCAAACGGCTTCTACTCATACTTCGGGGAACTTTTCGAACGTAACGGTCTACACTCCGGTCGGCAACGAGACTCCGAATTGCTGCGGCGTAGCTCAGGAATTTATAGCTGTGGGCCCCATGAGCGCGGCGGAAGCTCCCGCAGCGGCGACCCTCGCGATCGATTTCCTGGGACTTGGCGTTCTGCTCTTCGTATTCCGGCGCCAGCGATTTGCCGCTCGCTAGACAAGCTTTCGGGCAAATTGAAGGGCATTAGCGCGGCCATCGGTACAATCCGCGCATGGGTGTGAGACACTATCGTTCCATTGCAGCCTTTCTCGCGCTGGCATCTTTCTGTTCTTGCCTAATCGCGCAGGCGCCGCATACTGTGACGCTTACCTGGACGTGGAGTCAAGGCGACGGCCCCGTCGCCACTGGGTTCAACGTGAAGCGCGGGACCACAACCGGGGGTCCGTATGCGACCATCGCGAGCTTGACAGGGAATTCGATACGGACTTACACCGATGCGAGTGCTACGGGCAACCTCCTGACGCCGGGGACGACTTTTTACTACGTGGTCACGGCCGTTTCTGGGGCCGCTGAAAGCTCACCTTCACCCGAGGCCCAAGCGTTTATCCCCACTTCAGTTCCGAGTGCCCCGATTTCCATTTTCATTTCGGGCCTCGTGAATGGCGCGTCCTTCGCGCAGGCGTACGCCCCGGGAATGGCTCTCTCGGTGTTCGGTTCGCTGCTTGCGCCTTCGATGGAGGGTGCGAGCAGCCTTCCTCTCCCCATCTCCATGGCTGGCGTGGATGCGGCTGTGAACGGCGTCTCCGCACCGCTGTACTACGTTTCTCCAGGGCAGTTGAACGTCCAGATTCCGTACGAAACCGCAGTGAACGGAACGGCGACTCTCCAGATCAACAACAACGGTCAGGCCACGTCCCAAACCTTTCCTGTCACGGCTGCCGCGCCGGGCGTCTTTACAGACCAGACTGGCGCGATTGTCCCGAACGGAAGCGCAATCCGTGGGCAGATCACGACGCTTTATGTGACGGGCGTAGGCAGCATGAACCCACCCATCCCGACCGGCGCGGCGCCGGCTGCCGGGACGTCGATTGCCGACTTACCTCAGCCGGATCAAAAGACAACGATAACCATCGGCGGCGTTCCGTCGCCTATCATTTTTATCGGAGTTCCTGTTGGCCTGGTTGGCGTGACGCAGATCAACTTTCAGGTTCCCAGTGGCGTCGGGATCGGCACGCAACCCGTCGTTGTTACGGTTGGCGGCGTTTCAAGCGCCCCCGCGAACCTGAGCGTCACGCAGTAAATTGACGCGGTCTAAGCGTTGCTAGACACTCTGGCAGTGGCTCGGATTAACGATTGTCTGGATCAAGACGCGGAGCAGGTTCATTCCTTCGAACGGGTCGGCTGCGGGCTCAGGCGGGTTGAGCGCCATTTCCGCGTCGAGCGATCGGAATAGTCCTTCCGTGTGGGCGATGTCGCAGACTCCATGCACATCTGTGTACTCGAACTCAGCAGATCCCTGCTTCGCGGCGAGATCGGCCAGATAGGCCATGAATTTCTGAATGAAGCCTTCGAAGAAAGCCATCATG
>JBEKOZ010000423.1:0-4939 GCA_049521275.1 Bryobacteraceae bacterium
CGTGGTTCGAAAAATTGCCTCGGTAGCAGGCGCCGCACCGGCACGCGGCGCTTTGGCGGAATTTTCGCCCGCAGGCGCGAAATCCGCGTTCCCAAACGGTCCTCCAGACACCAGGTTGCCGGCAACCTGGTCGAAGCGCATGAAGCCTCCGGTGATGTGCGAACCAGGACCGGCGGCCGCCTGCTGCAGCCTGGCGGCGGTGAAAAGATTCAGCCTTTCCACGCTGGCCGCGGCGCAAGTATCGCAGGTATCGGGAACATATTGATGTTTGCGGATCAGCGTGCGGTCTTCGCTGATGAGCAGACCCTCGGGATTCACGACCGCGCCATAGACCAGCGCGGCGAGGGCCACCAAAGTGCCGGCCGGGTCGGACGCACGCCCCAGGGCCTCCAGCCGCGAGGCTCCCTGCAACTCGCGAACCCGTTCGAAGGCAGCGCGCCTGGGAGCGTCGAGGCGAAGCAGATGATCGGCCACCGCATCGTCCAGATTCGGAGTGACGCCGGCGATTTCCCGCAATACCGCGACGGCCCGGGCGGAATAGTCATCCGCCAGCAAGCCTTCGCAGGCGTGGCGAAAGGCTTGGACTCCCGTGGCGCCGTCGAGAGACCCCGCCTTTCGTCCCAGCACGATCAACGCCACCAGTGAATGCCACTCGCCCATCACCGTATTTTGCCGCGTCTTGGGATATCCGGCGACAGCCTTCGAAAACGCATCCAAAGCTTCGAGCTCCGGACGGCCCAAGCCAGGGAGTTCCTCGAAATAAGGAAAGAGGGCATACCACTCGTTGAAGTGACGCGCCAAAAGGCCTGCGGAAGCCTGATCGAAGGGAGCCCCCCGCTTTTTCTCCAACTGCGCGATGGCGATCAGCGCCTCCGGCGAGCTGAGATGGAGAAGAGCCTCTTCGTCGGACATGGATGCTTTCGCCCAAGTCGCTTTTCCACCTGGAAAGCGCACATTGCCCTGATCGTCGAGCGGCACTTTCTCAAAAAAGTCAGGACGCCAGATCCTTGCCAAATGCCCGATTCCATCCCGCAATTCATCGGAATTCCGATACCAGTCATAGAAACGTCTGGCCCGCGCCAAGCTCCTGGTGAAAAACCGCTGATGCGCGGCGTCGGCGTGGGCGAGCGCCGAATAAAAGGCGGCCACCCTGCCGCGATCCGCTGCGAGCAGCGCTCTGAAGAAGGCCGGCGGATCGCGCGGATTCGCCGCGGCCAGTTTGGCCCACACCTTTTCCGCCTCCGCGCCGCCGGGGACCTCGACGGAACCGGCGGACACGCTGAATTTATCCGAATAAAGCCACAGCACGTCCGCAAACTGGGCGGCCAACGCGCGCAAACCTACGGTCTGGACGACTGCCTTGGCCGCGTCGGCGGGCATGGCGGCCAGCGCGGCGTAGGTTTTGGCCAGCCGGGGATCGCGCTCGAAAGCCTCGGCCAGCCCTCCGGGAAGGGAGGAGTATTCTTTCATCACCGCGCCCCACCACGCAACGCCACCGGTGAGGCGGGCGTTCTCCGAAGGAATTTCAAACTGAAGACTGCGGCCGGATTCGAGGGTCCGCTGCATGGTCACTTCGTCGACGTTGAACAGCGCGGGGACTTGTTGGCGGGGCCCATCCGCCACCTGATCGCCAGGCTCGATCCGGGCGGCGCCATTTTCCTCCACCACCGTCCACCCGAGGAGCGGCAGAATCTGCTTCGCTTTCTGAACATGGGCCGGGTCCGCCAGGGAAAGCGTGATCACGGTCTTGTCTCCGCGATTTTCGCCGAGACGCGCGAGGGCGGTTACCGCGGCCATATAAGCTTCGACGTTGGCGGCGTATCCCGGCGTCCGCATGTTATTCGCTTTCGACGTTTCGATGGCGATCGCGCGGCAGTACTCGAGGAAGAAGGTGTCGTAGGATGGCGTGAGCTTCAAGCGCGCTATTTTAGCGAGGGCCGCCATCCCGCCGGGAACCGAGGCGTCGCCGACCACCGGAAGATCGGGGTCGACGGCGTCCGGCTGCAATTCCGTTCCGGCCGGCAGCGGAAGCGAGGCAGCGAATTTTCCGGAAGCAAGGTTGTCCAGGTAGGTTTTCACCTCACCGGCGTCGCTCCCATTCGGCGCAAGCTCCAGATATTTCCGCAGGTGTTCCGCGCCGCCGTCGCGGTCGCCCTTCGCCCCGAGCACGGCGCCCATGAAATACTCCAGGCGCGGCAGCTCGTGTTTCTGATCCATAGGGAGAGCGGTTTTCAACGCGGCTTCCGCGCCGTCCAGATCGTGCATCTCAAAACGCGCGATCGCGTCATTGAGGTAAGCCTCCAGGTAATGATGGGTCGTGTCGGCCTTGATCAGCGACTCCGCCTGGTGCGCTGCCTCGGCCCAATGTCCAGCTCCAAGCTCGATCCGCGTCAAATTGAGAAGCGCCGTGAGCAGGTCCGGATCCAGTTTGATGGCTTGCCGGTAGGCGTCGCGAGCATTGTCGGTTTTCTGTTGGTACTGGCAGGCGGCGCCAAGCGAATTCCAGGCTGTCGCGAAGTCGGGGGCGGCGTGGAGGGTGATCCGCAGCAGCCGTTCGGCTTCGCCCCAGTTTTTCGCATTCAGAGCCTTCATGGCCAGGTTCCAGGATTTTGCCGCGGCTCCGGATAACTGAACGGGCGCATCCTGCTGCATCGGACCGGCGGGGTGAAGAGTCAGCACGGGGAGTTCCGGGCTGAAATAGAGGCGTTCGTAGGAAAGCTCTATCCGGCTGGATTCATAACCCGCCAGCAAAGCCCGCAACGCGCAAGGGACCATCAAATTCTCGACGACGGCCCACATGTAAGTTCCCTGCTTGGTTGTCAGGGCCTCCGGCAACGGCGCGGCGCCAGGACAGATTCGCTGGATCACAACGCGCACCGGCGGAGCCTCGCCATTTTCCATGACGACTTTGCCCCTCATGAAATCTGCCGCAGCCAACGGGTCGGCCAGACAGAAGATCATTACGACAGGCGCGAAGATCAGGCAGTCCCGCAAAGTAAGGCTCACTATGATTTGGCGCCAAGGTCTCACTTGTGCCGCGCTCGTAGGAGACAACTATAACAAAATGAGTAGATAAGGTGAAACCTTATGATCTGATCACCCTCAGCGGAGCCATCGCGGCGCGCATCCCGCCTGGATCCGATGGACGCCTTGCGGGAGAAGTAACGAACTGGCATTTTGGCGAATGACGCGCTGTTCGCGGAAGTGAAATCGTGTCGATTGTCTCCAAGCCCCTTTTGGGAAGGGGCGGTTTCGCACGGATTCGGTCCCGAGAAACGGGCGAGTTCCCGGACGCGCGCCGATAATGACCGACATCAGGCCGACGTCTAAGTGCTTGAAGATGGTAACCGGAGAGCGAGGGCGGTGGCAGCACTCCGATGGCTATGGTTCGCTACAGAGCCTTTTTCACTCATCCTGAAGGTAGCGTGTATTTCAATCTAGACGCTGCAGCGCTTGAATCCATGCCCCTGGGGTCGTACCGAGAACGCCGCGGAACATCTCGACGAATGCAGTTGGCTGACGATATCCCAAGGCCGCGCTCGTTTCTTTGACCGAACGCCCGGAAACGAGGAGTTCCACGGCCTTCATCAAGCGCACCTGGCGCCGCCAAAACTCGAAATCCGAGCCAACTTCGCGGCGAAAGATTCGCTGGATCGTTCTGAGGCTCACACCTCCGGCGTCACACATTGCAGCCAACGATTGGCGGTCGGCTGGATTCCCGATCACCTTCTGGGCAATCGCCCTCGCCCTGGGATCTCTTGGTAGCGTCACGGACGTCGGCATTGGAGAAGCAGTTTCCAGCTGCGACATTAACAGATCGCGAAGGGCGCAATGAAGACGATCTCGCATCCGCAGTTCTTTGATTCGTACCGTTTCGACGATCAGCTCGCGCAAGAGAGGAGTGACATGAAACACCGTGCACGTCGGGGGCAAACCGGCGATCAGGCCGCGCCGCACGTAAAGAGTGCGCATCGAGACGACGCCCGGCATGTGAATCGAGTGGGTTGTCCCGGCCGGAATCCAGAGCGCAAAATGTGGAGGTATCAACCACATGCTCTGCCCTGCCGATACCTCCATCACGCCGCCGATTGCGTAGATGAGCTGATCGGAGCCATGCGAGTGTTCGGGCACGCGGTAGCCGCGAGGATATTCGTAAGTGAGCGTCGAAATCATGACGCCTCGCTTGGGATCGAAACCGGTAATCAAGTCTTGTCGCAATGCAGATATATTATGGCGCGCTACTAGTCTTGCGACAACGACAGTTCGGGGCCATCATGGTTTTATGAATCTGGCACACCGCTGGCTGTGCGGCTCGGCACGTTGGAAGAATGCCGTCGAGACCTACATTTTGCCTTGGACGCTGGATGGTTTAAGCCTGGGATCGAACGTCTTAGAAGTGGGGCCTGGGCCAGGGGCCACGACGGACCTACTCCGCGATCGCGTGGAGCGGCTGACTTGTGTGGAGGTGAACCGCGCGCTGGCGGATGCACTCCGCCTGCGGCAAATGGATCGGAACGTACATGTTGTGTGCGAGGACGCCACGGCGATGTCATTCCCCGACCAGACCTTCGACGGAGCGGTTTGCTTTACGATGCTCCATCATGTACCGTCGGCGGCGATGCAAGACCGATTGTTGAGTGAGGTTGCGAGGGTGCTACGTCCAGGCGGAGTTTTTGCGGGGACTGACAGCCTGTACAGCCGTTCGTTCCGGCTCTTACACCTTTTCGACACAATGGTCGTCGTCGACCCTGCTACATTCGCCGCGCGATTAAGAACGGCCGGTTTCTACGATATCGATGTCGATGTGATGAAACCCTACGCCTTCCGGTTCCGGGCACGGAAGCCGACTCCGGTTGCTATCTAGACGCTCGCCGCATCGAGATGCGCGGCGATTCGATGCGCAAGAATCGAGGGAAGCCGAACACCACTTCAACCTTGC
>JBEKOZ010000424.1:0-4935 GCA_049521275.1 Bryobacteraceae bacterium
GAGCAGATAGCCCTTCTTCCCCACGTTCTGCGCCCGCGTGCGACCCATCTGGATGACGACGCCTTCGGCTTCGTGGATATGACCGCAGAAAAAGTACTCCGGCTGATCCGCCTCGATGAACTCGCGGACGGAGCGGCTGCCCGCGTGGAGCCCCTCCTTGATACGGTCGAGCGCCGTGTTCAGCGGAGGGCAGTGGCAGATCAGGACCAGTGGCTTCAAACCCGCAAATTTAGCCAGACGCGCGGCGATTTCTTCCTCGGAATATTCGCCCGGCGTTTCGAACGGCGTCGGGCTGGAGTAGCCGAGTCCGGCGACGTTCCATTCTCCGATCCTGATCGCCTGTTCGTGAAAATTCACAAACCCGAAGCGGGTGCAGAGAGCCTCGATATCGCGCGCCGACTCATGATTGCCTGGCAGCACATACAATTTACTGGCGCGACGCATCATGATCTCGGCCATTTTGTCGAGCCCTCGCGCCCAGTTCACCAGGTCGCCCGCGGCGAAATAGTAGTCGGCGTCGATATCCATGAGCTTTTCCAAGGCCTTAGAGTCGTTGTGGATGTCGGAAAAGATCAACGCGCGAGGCATCAGTTATCATGATAAAAGAAGTTCACTCGCATGCCTGAGTCCCCAAAACCCAGCGTTAACAGCTGGCTCGAAGATGAGTTGTACCACCAGTATCTGCACGACCGGCAGACGGTCGATGCCGATTGGAAAGAAGTGTTTGAATCGAATGGCCACGCAGTTCCGGCCAATGGAAACGCGCCCGCTACTGCAGTCGCCGCGCCCGCCCCGAAAGCCGTCGCCGCTCCGGTGACGCCCCTCGGGCCGGGCGATCAGCTCGTCCCGTTGCGCGGCCCCGCCTTGCGCATCGCCGAGAACATGACTGCCAGCCTGACCATGCCGGTGGCCACCAGCCAGCGCGTGATGCCGGTAAAGGTGATCGACGAGAACCGGCGCTTGATCAATGAGCGGCGTCAGGTCACGGGCCAGAGCAAGATTTCTTACACGCACCTCGTCGCCTGGGCGATCGTCAAGGCGGTGGAAAAGGTACCCGCGCTGAATCAAGCGTATTCGGAGAAGGGCGACGAATCGTTCCGCATCACGCATCAGAGCCTGAATTTGGGGATCGCGGTGGATGTGGCCGGCAAGGATGGCGCGCGATCGCTAAAAGTACCGTCGATTAAGGGCGCGCAAGCCATGGATTTCGCGCAATTTTTGGCTTCGTTTGACGATTTAGTGGCTCGCGCGCGCAGCAATAAGCTGGTGGTGGCCGATTTTGAGGGCACCACCATTTCGCTTACCAATCCGGGAACGGTCGGGACCATGGGATCGACTCCGCGCCTAATGCCGGGGCAGGGAGCGATTATCGCCACGGGGGCGATCGATTATCCGCCGGAATATCGCGGCGTACCCGAAGACGTCCGCACCTCGATGGGCTTGAGCAAAGTGATGACGGTCACCTGCACCTACGATCACCGCGTGATTCAGGGCGCGGAGTCGGGCCTGTTCCTGGGGCGTTTGCAGGCGCTGCTTGAAGGAGAAGACGGGTTTTACGATTCGATTTTCGCGAGCCTCGGGATTCCGATGCGGGCTCTGCGCTGGGAGCCGGACCAAGCCGCCGCTCCGCTGATCAATGCCGATCCGATGAAGCAGGCGGCGGTCGCGCGGCTGATTCAGGCGTGGCGCGAACGCGGGCACCTGGTGGCCGATCTGGATCCTCTGGGCGTGCCGCGCGCCTCACACCCGGACCTGGAGCCGTCGACGCACGGGTTGACGATTTGGGATCTGGACCGCAGTTTCCACGCCGGATCCTTCGGCGTGATGACGCTGCGGGCGCTGATCGACCGGCTGCGGATTACTTACGCCGGCAAAATCGGCGTGCAGTGGATGCACATCGACAACATCGAGGAGCGCAACTGGCTGGAGCAGCGGATGGAGCCGTCGCTGAACCAATGGCCGCTCGAGCCCGCGCTGAAGCGGCGCGTGTTAGAGGACGTGATCGGCGCCGAAAGCTTTGAAAATTTCCTCGATACGCGATTCAAGGGGCACAAACGCTTTGGCCTGGAGGGCGGCGAATCGGCGATCGCCATCGTGGAGGAACTGCTGGACCGCGCGGCGAACGCAGGCACGGACGAAGTGGTTATCGGCATGGCGCATCGCGGACGGCTGCTCGTGCTCTGCAACATAGCGGGCAAGAGCATGGTGCTGCTGTTCGCCGAATTCGAAGGCGATATCGACCCTGATTCAGTCGAAGGCTCGGGGGACGTGAAGTATCACCTGGGCGGCTCGCAGGAGCGCACGCTCCCGTCGGGCAAGAAGATCAAGGTCACGGTGGCATTCAATCCGAGCCATCTGGAGGCCGTGAATCCGGTGGTGGAAGGCTACGTCCGCGCGGAGCAGGATCTGCTGAAGGACGCCCGGCGCGACAAGGTACTGCCGTTGGTGATCCACGGCGACGCGGCGATGGCGGGACAGGGGATCGTTGCCGAGGCGTTCAACTATTCGCAGATTCCGGGATATTACACGGGCGGGACGATTCACCTGGTGATCAACAACCAAATCGGGTTTACCACCAACGCGAGCGCGGCGCGAACGTCGACTTATTGTTCCGACGTCGCGCTGTCGGTGCAGGCTCCGGTATTTCACGTCAACGGGAACGATCCCGAGGCCGCCGTGCGCGTGACGCAGATCGCCGGCGATTACCGGCGGCGTTTCCATAAAGACGTGGTGATCGACCTGATCTGCTATCGCAAAAACGGCCACAACGAAGGCGACGATCCGAGCTATACGCAGCCGGTGATGTATCGCAAGATCAAGGCGCAGAAACCGGTGGCCGCGATTTACGCCGAGCGTCTGGAGCAGGAAGGACTGGTCACCGCGGAAGAGGTGACGGGGTGGCATGAAGCGCACAAGAAGCGCCTCTACGCGATCTACGATGAGGCGCAGCAGAACAAGGACGCCGTGGAGGTGCAGGTTGTATCGGTGCCCGCGGAATCCACGCTGGTGGTGCAGCCGCCGACCGGGATCGAGCTCTCCGTGATCGATCGGGTGGTGCACGCGATGACCACCTTCCCGGCCGATTTTCATCTGCACCCCAAGCTTGCCGGGATGATCGCGAAACGGCGCGCTGTGCTCGAGGGCGCCCCCATCGATTGGGCGATGGCGGAGTCGCTCGCCTTCGGCAGCCTGGCGATGGAAGGGCATCCGGTGCGCTTGTCCGGGCAGGATTCGGGGCGCGGCACTTTCAGCCAGCGGCACGCCGAGTATCACGACTACGAATCAGACAGGGTGTTCACGCCGCTCGCCGAGTTGGGGCCGTTCGAGGTGTATAACAGCCCCCTGAGCGAATACGCGGTGATGGGTTTCGAGTATGGATATAGCGCCGCGGATCTGAACGCGCTGGTGATGTGGGAAGCGCAGTACGGCGATTTTTCAAACGGAGGGCAGATCATCACGGATCAGTTCATCTCGTCGGCTGAATCGAAGTGGAATCTGCGATCGGGGCTGGTGCTGCTGTTGCCGCATGGACAGGAGGGCGGCGGGCCGGAGCATTCGAGCGCGCGCCTGGAACGGTTCCTCCAGCTTTCAGGCGAGTACAACATGCGGGTGGTTTATCTGACCACGCCGGCGCAGTATTTCCACGCGCTGCGGCGCCAGTTGAAGAGCCCGTCGCGCAAGCCGCTGATCGTCATGACGCCGAAGAGCCTGCTGCGGCATCCGAAGGTCGTTTCTTCGATCGACGAGCTGACGCGCGGCAGCGTGTTCCATCCGGTGCTGGCCGATTCGACGGTGCCGGACGCGTCGGCGGTGCGAAAAATCCTGGTGTGCTCGGGAAAGATTTACTATGAACTGCTCGCCGCGCGGGATGCGCGCAAATTGACCGATACGGCGATCGTGCGCACGGAGCAGCTGTATCCGTTTCCCGAAGCGGAGTTCAACGAGGTGCTGCGACGGTATCCGGCGGCAAGCCAGGTGGTGTGGGTGCAGGAAGAGCCACGCAACATGGGCGCGTGGGGTTTTGTGCGCGGCTATATCCAACCGGTTCTCGACCGCCAGGGGCGGACCATCGGTTACGCGGGACGGCAGGAGAGCGCGAGCCCGTCGCCCGGGTCGCTGAAACGGCACAATCAGGAGCAGGCGCAGCTCATTGAAGAGGCCTTCGCGCCACCCACGGTGGAGCGCAGGCGAAACAAACGGCTGATCCGGAGACGGCGTCGCCAGCAGGTGTAACCGCGGAAGCCACGAACCCTCCCTGCTAAACTACAAATAGATGACCCTCGAAGAACTCGAAAGAGAGTACGTTTTGCTCCGCCAGCAGGCTGACGCTGTGCGGAGCTATCTTTGACGCGCCTACCCGCCGCGCGCAGTTAGCTCAAACCGACGACCAGATCAACTCCCCGGACTTCTGGAACCAGCCCGAAAAAAGCCAGAAGATCATGCAGGACCGCAAGCGCCTGGAGGAACAGATCGCTCAGGACAAGGAAATCTCCTCGCTCTCTGGCGACCTCGACGCGCTGTTCGAGCTTGCCCGCGAAGGCGAGGACGTTTCCGCCGACCTTGATCGCGAAATGAAGTCTTTCGCCGCGCACCTGGAATCGCTCGAAACCAAAATGCTCCTCTCGGGCGAAAACGCGGCGCGCTACGCCATCGTCACCATTCACCCCGGCGCCGGTGGCACCGAAAGTCAGGATTGGGCTGAAATGCTGCTGCGCATGTACCTGCGCTGGGCCGAGCGCAATAAGTTCGAAACCGTAGTCACCGATCGCCTGGAAGGCGAAGGCGCTGGCATCAAGTCGGTCACCTTCGAAGTCAACGGCGAGAACGCCTACGGCCTGTTGCAGAGCGAAGTCGGCGTGCATCGCCTGGTCCGCATTTCGCCCTTCGATTCGGCCGCGCGGCGCCACACCTCTTTTGCCAGCGTCTTCGTTTATC
>JBEKOZ010000425.1:0-4918 GCA_049521275.1 Bryobacteraceae bacterium
TAGACCTCGCCGGGGGCGCCAAAAGTTTCAATGCGCGTTGAAACCTTTGTACCGCATGCCGGAGTCTCAATCGGCATGAAACCAGAAGCCCTCCTTTTCACCCTTCTGATCATGGCCGCCATGATCATTTTCATCGTCCTGTTCAGCCGCCATAGCGCCCGCGAGTTCCAGCATAAGGAAACGCTGGCGGCGCTGGAAAAAGGCGTGCAGGTTCCGGCACCGCCGGCTGCGCCTTGGACGCCGCGCACGTACCTGCTCAGCGGCATGATCTGGCTCTTCGTCGGACTCACCGCGATGTTCGCGCTGTTCGCCCTGGCGGCGACTTCCGCGCAACCGCCCTCGCTCGAGGGAAAGTTGCACGAAGCCAACCTCGCCCGGTCGAGCGGCTCGACGCCGGAGGAAGTGCAGATGCTTCTCCGCGAGCCGCCGCACGCCTCGCAGCCAATTCCCATGGGGATCGGATTCCTCGGGCTCATTCCGGTCGGCGTCGGGCTGGCGTACCTGATCTTTTACCGGGTGGAAAGCAAGAAACTGCTATCCTAGAATCTGGCGTGCGTACCGCATGCCCATTTTCGAAGCGTTACAGAGGCAGGTGAGTCGAGTTTGGCAGAAGTCCACATCCAGGACGGAGAAACCCTGGAAAGCGCGCTGCGCCGTTTCAAGCGCAAGGTCCAGCAAGAGGACATCATTAAGGAAATCAAGCGGCATTCCTTCTACTTGAAGCCGGGTGAGAAGCAGCGCACCAAGGAAGCTCTGGCGCGCAAGCGCAACCGAAAAAAGCGCCCCCGGGAGGCTGAATAAGAGCCGCGGAACAGGCGTTCCGAAGTCACCGATCTACAACCAAAGGGCAGGCTCCCGGAGCTTGCCCTTTTCTTATTGCGGGCCGCGTCGAACAAATCGCTGCGGGTGGTCGCGACTTCTCACTTCGGGGACAGTCCGCTATGGTACGAAGTGACAAATGCTCGGACGCTGCCAAATGATGGCAAATACTCAGCCCGAGGCGTGGGGTTTGGTTCTCTCTCTCCGGCCGGACCGGCCGGCCTCGTGGGTTATTGATTGATGCTCATAGCCCCGCACGACGGCCAAGCCGCGATTCCTCGGACTTCGTACCATAGCGGACTGTCCCCGAAGTGAAGTGACCCGGGAGCGTTCCCACAAATAAAAAAGGCGGGTCCGGTTTCCCGGAACCCGCCTTTCGACCATTCGACCAACCCTAAGGCTGGTAGATGATGGTGATCTCCTGCGTGGTGGACATGCCCTTGCTATCCGTCACCGTGAGATCGAAGTAGTACGGACCCGGCGTCGGGCCCAGCACGATGGTCGGCGTGGCCGTATTCGGGTTCACGACTTCCGCCGTGCCGTATAGCGCCACCAGGTAGTAGCCGATCGGGTTATTTCCAGCCGGGCTGCTCGAACCGGAGAAGTTCAGCTGGATATCGCGCACCGTGGTGGTCTGCGTGCTGCCACCCGCGATGACGATGATCGGCGGCTGGGACGTCGGCGCCGTCGTTGTGCCGACCGCGACCGTAACCGACTTGGTTACCGTCACCCCGTTTTCACCCGTCGCGATACAGTTGTACGACGTGGTCGTCTGCGGGTACACCGTGTAGGTGATGTTCGGCGCGATGAACGTCAACCCGGCCATGGTAATGCTGGCCGTGTTTTGCGTCTGACACGTCAACGCCACCGGGCCTCCCGGCGTGGTCGACGGATTCGGCGTCGCCGTGAAGCTTACGATGATCGGATTCGGAATTTGCGTCACCGTCACCGTAGCCGTTGCCGTTACGCTGCCGGCCTGGTTGGTCGCCGTCAACGTGTAAGTGGTGGTCGCCGTCGGGCTCACACCCTGCGACCCGGCCGCCACCACGGTGCCGAGGCTCGTGATGGTCTGCGAAGTGGAGTTCTCCACCACCCACAGAAGAGTCGAGGTCTGGCCGCTGAGGATGGACATCGGCGAGGCCGAGAACTGGACGATTCTCGGCAGATTGCCCAGCGTCACCTGCACCGCGATGCTGCACGAAGTGGTCTGGCTGTTCGCGCCGGTCGCGGTGATCGTGTAAGTGGTGTTCGACGTCGGGCTCACCGCTACAGTGCCGCTCAGACCGTAAGTACCCGTTCCCGGACTGATGGAGACGGAGGTCGCGTTCTGCGACTGGTAGTACAAGGTCGCCGACTCACCCGCGATGATGGTGGCGGGCACGGCGTAGCAGTAGGTCAGCGAGGTTTGCGGAGTATTCACCACGACCGTCGCCGTTGCGTTCACAGTGCCGTTCGCGTTGGTCGCCGTCAGGACGTAAGTGGTGGTCACGGTCGGCGAAACCGATGCCGTGCCGTTCAAGGCAACATTACCCGGCAACGGCGAAATGCTTACCGTAGTGGCGCCGGTGGTTGCCCAGGACAACGTCGAAGACTGGCCGACATTAATCGAGGTCGGATTCGCCGTGAAGGAGGCGATGATCGGGCCCTGGCTCGTCCTGGTCGTCACGTAGACCTGCGCGATGCCTTGGCCGCCGTAATTGTCCGTCACGGTCAGGCGGAAGGCGTAAGACTGGCCGCCCGTCGCGCTGAAGGTGGTGATCACTCCGGTCGGGTTGTTCAGCGTGACCGGCGTACTGCCGATCGAAGTCCACAGGTAGGTCAGCGGGTTGCCGTCGGGCGAGTACGACGCCGATCCGTTCAGTGTGATCGTTCCAGCCGGAACGCCAATCTGGTTTGGACCCGCGTTCGCTACCGGAGGCGTCTCGCCCACGTGGACCTTGCGCGTCAGCACATCGTAACGGACGCGCGGCACATCCACGGGAACCGGAATACCCGATTCCAGCATTTCCTTGGGACGCATCAGGTTGCCCATCTGGACGCCGGCAGTAACGCGGCCGGTGTTGCCGTTGGGCTTCAGCAGCGTCTCGTTGACACCGCCTTCGAGGGTGAACGCGAAGTGCGTATTCACCGGGAACACGAAGCGCAGCGTGCCGCCCGGGCGGTCCGCGCTGGCGTAGCTCTTCAGATATCCGATGTTGCCTTCGAGGTAAGCGTTGCCCCACAGCGCGATGGTGCCGCTGATGCCGACCTGGTCCACGATCTTCAGGTATTCCTGGGTGAACAGGTCGGTCGAGATGTAGCCTGTTGCCGGATTCACGTACGCGGCATTGTAAATTTGCGCGTTATCCATGAATCCCTTGGTGCCGAAAACTCCCAGCTTGCCGTACTTGAAAATGTAGTCGATGGTCAGCGCCGCCTGGCCCAGTGTTCCGCTGGTCTGACTTCCCGCGAGCGTGGCGTTCTTGAAACTGGCGAATAAGCCGGTTTGCAGGTGATGCGTGAGCCGGTCCACCAGGCCGATGTCGAACTGGCCTTCCTTGTCGCCGTAGGAGTACAGGTACTCGCCCTGCGCCTGCAAGGCGTAATGTTCGCCGAACACGCCGAAGAACCGGCCCTTGCCGGTAAAGGTCACGTGGCCGTCCTGGTCCGCGCCCACGTTCACGCCCATAAGCTGGAAGCGCGAGTCGCCTTGCTTCACCGGAGGAGGAGGCGGCGCTGCCGCGACCACCGGCGGAGGCTGATTCACCTTCGATTCCAGCACCGCCTGATTGTTCTTCAGGTCCGCAATCTCTTTGCGCAGCTGCGCGTTCTGATCGGCCAGGTCTTTCAACAGCCGCGCGATGTCGTCCAGCTTATCGAGGCGCTTCAGCACCTCCGTGCAGCAGTCCGTCATGCCCTTGGGAGGTTCCATCGCCCGGATCAGATCGCCGGGACCGCCCGCTCCCACCACTCGGCCGGATTCATCCATCACCGTCAGCACCACACGCCGGTTCATCCAGCGGGCTTCATCGGTCTTGGTGAACGTCGGTTTTTGCCCTGGATACTTGGGGTCCGCTTTGCCGCGCGTGCCGGTCGAGATCTGCCCGGCGCTGGCGCCGTACTTCACCAGGAAGTCGCGCACCGCATCGGCGCGAGCCTGGCCCAGTTTCTCGTTGTACTGGCCGCCGCCGATGATATCGGTGTGGCCTTCCACCCGCACCTTGAAGCCAGGGTGCTTTTGCAGCAACTCCGCCACGCGAAGAAGGCTGGGGTAACCGTCGACAAGTACCGACGAATTGAATTCGAAATTGATTTCCTCCCAGTCGTTCGCCGTGGCCTTGGTATCCAGACCCTGCGCGCAGACTCCGACGGCAACCAACGGAAGAACCGCTAATAACGAAGCAAACCTCTTGTCCATGTTGACCCTCCTCAACCCACAAGCACCCGGCTAAAAACAATTCTATCCTATTTTGTTTTCGAACCGATCCAAATTTACCGCGAAACGCCCCTGCCTCAAAGTACAGAATACACGATCACCGTCTAGATACGCCACTTGTTCTCAACGTTTCACAAACAATTGCCTTGCGGCGGCCGCGTTCGCCTGTGCATAATTGGAACCGAGCTTGCCGGATGGGCAGTCGCTCGCCTGAAACGGAGAAATCCGCCGGGGCGGGAGGAAAGTCCGGTCTCCATAGGGCAACATGCCGGCTAACGGCCGGGGAGGCTCGCTCAAAGCGGGCTTTACGGAAAGTGCCACAGAAAACTATACCGCCTGTCGGATATTTTCGGCGGGTAAGGGTGAAAAGGTGCGGTAAGAGCGCACCGCGGCCGCAGTAATGCGCGCCGGCAGGGCAAACCCCATGCGGAGCAAGACCAAATAGGGGAGGAGGAGCGGCTCGCTCCGTTACCACTTCCGGGTAGGTCGCTGGAGCCGCGGAGAGATCTTCGGCCAAGATGAATGACTGTCGCTTCGGCAACGGAGTACGGAAACCGGCTTATAGTCCGGCAGGTCTTTTGACAATCAGCCCCAAGCTCACGCATGGGGCTGCACGAGTCACGACAACCTTGTGAGCCACGCCACTTTGATTTCCGCCCCGAATTGCAGCGCGATCCGGGGCAC
>JBEKOZ010000426.1:0-6431 GCA_049521275.1 Bryobacteraceae bacterium
GCAGACTTTCCGAGGGCTTGCCGGGAACAATCGCCGGACCTCGTTTGCCGCCCTTGCGGATGTCTTCGATGGCCGCAAGAGAGAGGCCGCCAGACTTGGCCTTGTCGTTATGGCACATCTGGCATCTTGCGGCCAGTAGCGCTTCGACGTCGGCCCCTGCGCTGAGACTGGCAGCGAGGAGCAGGAGTGAAATGGTTCTAGAAATGTTTGTAACCAACTCAGTGCAATTATAGGGTCATTTGATGCAGGTGCGCGTCTATTCGCTGCGGAGCGTCTCCATTGGGTCCACGGACGCTGCCTGGCGGGCTGGAATATAACTCGCAGTCACGGCCGCCGCGGCGATGAGCGCCCCCGACGCAAAGTACGTGAGTGGATCAAGCGGCGTGATACCAAACAGCAGGGAAGAGATCCAGCGTGATAGACCGGCTGCTAACGCGAGCCCAATGACGCCGCCGGCGAGGTTAAGGATCAGGCCTTGGCGGACGAACAACCACTTGAGCACGCGAGGCTCAGCACCCAGAGCAATGCGGATGCCGACCTCGCGCCGGCGCTGCCCTACGGCATAGGCAAGGACGCCGTATACTCCGACGATCGCGAGTGTCAACGCCACCCCACCGGCGATTCCAAGCAGAACAAGCGCGAAAGATGTGCGCGCCATGGAGCGCTTGTAGACCTCGTTCAGAGTCCGCGTTTTGGCCAGCGGCAAGCTCGGATTCACCGCGTGGATTCGAGCAGCGACTTCCTTAAGGAACGCTTCGGTACCCGCGCGTTTACTGCGAATCGCAAAAGTGACACCGCGGCCTCCCGCGCGGAAATAAACCGTGGCCGGCGCGGGCTGATTCACGCCGTCCGCGCGAACATTCTCCGCGACACCCACAACTTCGAGCCAAGGGCTACCTTTACCGCCCTGACGAATCCGCTTCCCTAGCGCATTGGCGGGCACGCCCCAATTCTCGCGAGCCATGTTCTCGGATACCAGCGCGACGCCGCGGTGGCCGTGAACATCGTCCCATGTGAAATCACGCCCGGCTACCAATCGCGTGCCTTGCGCCGCAAGGAGACCAGGCGAAATTCTCTTGACGGCGCGATTAGGAGAGAGCTGGTCGACCGAAGTCTTTCCTTCCACATCGATGAGGACACCGTTCCGGTACTCCGATTCCATCGGCAAACCGCTGGCGAACCCGGCCGCGGTGACGCCCGGGATCGCGGCAAGCCCGCTTAAGATGTCGGATTGCATGCGGATTACCCGCTCGGTATCCGGTATCAGCGCCTCGGGGATTGCAATTCGTACCGTCTGAATCCACTCAGGATGTGTAAACCCCAGGGTTACGGCTCGCAGGGCGAAGAAGCTCCGGATCATCAGCCCGGAAGCCACCAGCAGGACAAATGCAAGCGCCACCTGCGTGACCACGAGCACATTCTGAGTCCGGAGCTGTTGGACCCCTTGGGTCGCGCCTCGTGCGTTTTGCATTCGACCGGGGAGGCCGGACCGGAGGACAGCTCCCAATCCGAAAAGCAGGCTCGACCCCAGCGAGCATAGCAACGCGAATAACAAAGCTGTTCCGTCGATCGATATTTCCTCAAGCCGCGGAAGAGTGGCCGGCCCCTGCGCAACCAGCACCTTGAGACCGGCGTAGGCAAGCGCCAAGCCGAAGGCGCCACCGGCGATGCCCAGGGTCAGACTCTCGACTAAAAGTTCGCGAGCAATCCTTCCCCACCCCGCGCCCAGCGCCGCGCGAATAGCAAATTCCTGCCGCCGGGATTGCGCGCGCACCAGCACCAGGTTCGCCACGTTCGCGCAAACCAGCAATAGCACCAGCCCGAGCGCGCCCATGAGAACGCTTAAGACCGAGCCCACGTCCCCCACCACATCCTTCTTTAGCGGACGCAGGTTGGGTTTGATATCGAGCATCGCGAAAGCCTTGCCGACCCCGTTCGTTTCCGCCCAGGTCTTCCAAACACGCGCCAGATCCTGATTCGCCAACGCGATCGTAACGCCCGGCTTGAGCCTGGCGATGCCGGTATAGCTGAGCTCGTCCGGTGTGAGCCGGATCTCGCGAAAGCGCTGCGGCAGGAACATGTCAGGCGCGAGGTTGACCAATCGAAAGTCCCGCGGCATCACGCCGATCACCTGGTGTGGAACGAAATCGATCACGATCGTGCGGCCAAGCACTTCGCGATCGCCGCCAAACCTCCGCTGCCAATATCCGTAACTAAGGATCACGGTCTCAGGCGAACCTGGAGTGTCGTCTTCGTTTGAAAACCATCGCCCGACATACGCCGGTACGCCTAGAGTGGGCAGAACGCCTTCGGTCGCGGTGACCGTCACAAGCTGCTCCGGATCTCCCATCCCGGTAACCGTGGCGGCGCCGGAAATCCAGACGCCGAAATTTTCGAAGGCCTTTGCGCCCTCCTTACACGCAGCGTACATGCTGGGTGATAGGTCCGCGTCTTCGAAGACCTGCCCTTGAATCACCAGTCTGTTGAACACGCCCACCAGCGCGTCTGATCCGGGGTAGGGCAAGGGCCGGATCAGGACGGCGTTCAACACACTAAAGATTGCGGTATTTGCTCCGATGCCCAAAGCAAGCGAAAGCAATGCTGCCACGCTGAATCCGGGCTTCGTTCGGATCATCCGCACCGCATGGCGCGCATCCCGCAGCAGACCTTCGATAAAAATGAGAGTGTTCATGCTGTTAAGACAATTCTCCCGCGCGTTATTCGCCAAAATGCCAGTTCGTTACTCCTCCCGCAAGGCGTCCATCGGATCCAGGCGGGATGCGCGCCGCGCCGGAAGATAGCTCGCTATCAAACCCACCGCGCCGAGCGTGACGATGGCTCCGCCGAGGGTTATCGGATCGTAAGGCTTCAAACCGTAGAGCATGGACGTTGCGGCCCTGGCCGCCCACAGCGACAGCCCGACGCCAACGGCCAGGCCGACGGCGAGGAGTAAAGCGGCTTCCTTCAAAACCAGCCGAATCACGCGTCCACGGCCGGCGCCAAGGGCGATGCGTACACCGATCTCATTTCGCCGCCGGGCCACCATGTACGCGACCACGCCGTAGAGCCCCAATACAGCGAGCGAACCGGCCAGCAGTCCGAATGCGCCGGCAAGCGCCGCCATCAGCCGTTCGCGCATCAACGATTCCTTCAACTGCTCGGTCAGAACGCTGAACTCGATACCAAGTCCGGGATTCACTTCAGCCACCGCTGCCGTGATCGCGCGGAGCACTCCGCCAACGGGCGCGCTGGTTCGCAGAACATACGTGGCCTCGGCGTCGGGACTCTCATCCTGCGCCATGGGCAGAAAACTGATCGGCTGGTAATCCTCGCGGAGTTCGTAATACTTGGTGTTCCGCACCAGGCCCACGATCTGGTAGACCGGGTCCGGCTTGCCCGCGGGACCGAAGACGCGGAAGGAGCGGCCCACCGGATTTTCACCACCGAAAACTTTCTGTGCGAACGCTTCGTTGACGACCGCCACTTTGGGGGCTGTGCGATCGTCGCGGTGGTCGAAATCCCGCCCGGCAAGCAAAGCTGTCTCCATGGTCCTGAAGTAGCCTGGCCCCGAGCGAACGAAAAGGCAGTGCTGGTGCGCCGCGTTCGTTCCATCGGCCCACACGTTTTCGTCCCACCCAGTGTAGCTCACCGGCGTCCATCCGACTTGCGCGACCGAAGCTGCCCCTGTACGGACTCGCAAACGCTCGAGAAGCTCGCGATAAACTTGCGGCAGCCGATCCCTCGAATAATGGCCAGGACGAAGATCCAGGTTGACCGCAATAATGCCTTCGGCGCGGAATCCCGGCTGCACATCCAGAAGTTTTTGGAGACTGCGGACGAAAAGGAATGCGCCTGCCAGCAGCACCAGCGAGAGCGATACTTGCGCCACCACCAGGGCTCGCCGCAATCCGAAACGGTCGCGTCCGGTCGAGATCCCGCGCCCTCCGGAACGCATCGCCGACGCCGGCGCGATATTGGTCGCGCGGATCGCGGGTGCCAGACCGAACAGCAGGCACGTCAGGATAGCGACGCCCGCCATGAAACCGAGTACTCGCGGATCCAGTTGCAATCCGATGAACAGAGAAGCTCCTTTGGTGCTCAGAAATACCACCAGCGCCCGGCTCAATGCCTGGGCTAACAACGCTCCCAGGGCGGTTCCAAACAGCGCCAGCAGCATGCTCTCCGATAGCAGTTGCGCGATCAGCCTGCCTCGCGACGCCCCGATGGCTTGCCTGACGGCAATCTCCCGTTCGCGGACGCTGGCTCGCGCCAGCAGAAGGTTCGCGAGGTTCGCGCACGCGATCAGCAGCACCAGCCCCGTTGCCGCCAGCAGGATCCACAGGGGATTCTCGTAAATCGGGCGTAAAACCGATACGCCCGTGCTTCCGGCCGCGACTGTCAGCTTATTCGCCAGATAGAGCTTCGCGTCGTCAGGCCGGTAAGTGGGCGGAAGCGTGGCTTCCATGATGCCCGGAGAAAGCGTCTCGATCTCGGCGTTCGCGCCGGCGATCGTCGAGCCCGGCTTCAATCGGCCTATTGCGGACAGCCACCAGGCGTGCCGGTCGGGAATGCGGCCCTTCCCGTCTTCACTAAATAGAGGGTCGGCGCATAGCGGCAGCGCAACGTCATAACGAAAGCCGACCTCGACGCCGAAGAAACCAGCGGGCGTAACTCCCAGAATCGTGAAAGGCCTGCCGTTCAGCTTGACGCTCCGGCCCAGCACCCCCGCGTCGCCGCCGAATTCGCTCTGCCAGAAGGAATAACTGATGACCGCGCCGGGCGAACCGCAGCCCGGTTGGTCGTCGTCGGCAGTGAAGCCGCGCCCCAGCACGGCCGGGATGCCGAGCACGCGGAAAAAATCTGCGCTGACGAACAGACCCTCGGCGTGGCGCACCTCGCCTCCTTGCGCGAGGGCCCCGATACCCAAAGCCAGAGAAAGTACCGAGACAATCGTGAAGGTCGGGTTCAAACGAAACTGACGAAGCGCGAAGCGCAGGTCCTTGATAATTCCGCCCATGGCGTTAATACTCCCCACGACAGCTTTGGTGACGGTGAATTCAGAAACTGATGGGAGAAAGTCGGTTACTGCCTAAGTTGTTGGAGGCGCGGATCGGAGTCGAACCGACGAATAAAGGTTTTGCAGACCTTCGTTCCACGGCGCTAACAAACGTAGAATCAGCGGCCAATTCGCAATCGCTGAATTTCCGTCCGGTCTGAACGCCGAAATTCCGCTGGGACGATTGGAGGCGCAAATTGGCTGAGAGAAAGCGCATCCGCCATTCAACAGATCCAATACACACGCGCCGTGTGAAATCGAAGGGCGAACCGGGTCAAGATCGGTTCGCTCTCGCAGATGCCGCCCTTGCCCCGGCCTACCGTTTGTCTGTCCGAAACCGTGCAAAGAGGCGAATCTTACATATGGAAAACGCGCGATCGTGTTCTCCAGTCTCTATGGACCACCTTCGATCGCGGTGGCATGGACATTTTGCTCGGCGCTTTGAGCAGCGGGCGGCTGAAATAATTGGCCGCTGTGCAATGGAGGAAACCCAGGTGCCGGATCGACGACAACTTCTGAAGGCTGCCTGACAGTCACCGCCGTTCTATAGTGATTGTGATGAAGACGACCTTGGGACGCGGAATTGTGGTGACTCTATTGACGCTGTTGCTTCACGCGGCCGATTCGAAGCTGACGCCCCCCATGCAGTCGGTTCTCGATGCGATCAGCGCCGATTCTCTCCGCGGACATCTTTCCTTTATCGCTTCCGATGCGCTGGAAGGCCGCGAGACCCCTTCGCGCGGATTGGACGTCGCGGCCGAATATATCGCGGCGCAGTTTCGTCGCGCAGGATTGGTTCCAACCGCAGGCGATAGCTATTTTCAGACGGCGAAACTCCTGGTGCGGGAGCAGAATCCTGACGGTTTCCAATTTGTCGTTACCGCGGGAGGCAAGACGCTCAAGGTCTCGCCCAGCGGCACGCGGATTCTTCCCGAAAAGGCTCTTACACTCGACGATGTCCCGCTAACCGTCGAGAAAGGCATCATCCACATAGGCAGCGTCGTGCTGCGCACGATAAACGATCCACGCCGGAAAGAGGTTCTAGACGCCGAGATAATGCAAGCCGCAGGCGATACTATCGAATCGCCAGAGTTAGCTGATCTATTGAAAAACTCAGAGAACGCGCGAGCCACACTCCACGTCGGCGCCAGGATCGAACGCATGGCCACGGCGCGCAACGTCGCGGGAATCTTGCAGGGGTCGGACCCGGTGTTGCGCGACACGTATGTAATGCTGACCGCACATTACGATCACCTTGGTATGCGAAGTGGAGCCAGCAGGCCGGGAGAAGACATCATCTTCAATGGCGCAAATGACGACGGCAGCGGCACAGTCTCCGTGATCGAGATCGCGGCGGCCATTGCGAGACAGAACC
>JBEKOZ010000427.1:0-4909 GCA_049521275.1 Bryobacteraceae bacterium
GCGCAAGGACCTCGCCTACACCCTCCTCAAAATCGGCGAAAACGAAGCCGCCCGCGACCAGTTCGCCGAGGCTATGCGCCTCGACCCCCGCGACGACCACGTCGCCCTCGAATACGCCTTCCTCTGTTACGAAACCAAACACCAAGCCGTACCCCGCCGCATCTTCGACCGCATCCGCAAAACCGGCAACGCCACAGCAGCCCAGGCATTTGAAAACATCGACCGCCCCCTCCGCGAAGGCATCGCCCGCTGGACCCAGGCTCTCGAAATGTCGCCCGATAATTTCAGCGCGCACGAAGAGCTCGCCCGCCTCGCCGAACAGCGCGACGAACTCTCTCTCGCCGCCGAGCACTATCAAAAAGCCTGGACCCTTCGCCCGGACCGCCGCGCCCTGCTCCTCGACCTCGGCCGCGTCTACACCCAAATGCAGCGCCCCGATGAAGCCAACGCCGCTCTGCTCGCGGCCTCGCGCGGAGCCGAGCCTCGCGTGGCCGAGGAAGCCCGCGAACTGCCCCCCAAACGCTATCCATATGTATACGAATTCCAGCGCGCCCTCGCGCTCGATCCCCGCAACATCGAACTGCGCCGTGAACTGGCCTATCTGCATCTCGAGATGAAGAATCGCGACGAAGCGGAAAAGGAGTTCCGCGCGGTGGTCGAAAGCGCGCCCAACGATCTCCTCTCCGTCGCCCAACTCGGCCTGCTGCGCTGGACTCGCGGCGACGACCAGGGCGCCCTCCCTCTGTTGCAGCGCGTCCTCTCGAGCGGCGACACGGATCTGGTCGACCGCGTCCGCAACGCGATGAAGACCCCGCAGGCGAAACCCTCGAGCTCCGATCAGGCCTTCCTTCTAGGCCGGAAAAGCCTCGAAAAAGGCTATTTGCAGGACGCCCTGAAATATTTCCGCATCGCCCATGAGAACGACCCGCAGGATTTTGACGTGATGCTCAAGCTCGGCTGGACATACAACATGTTGAAGGACGACCGCGAAGCCGTCCGCTGGTTCAAACTCGCCAGCGCGAGCCCGGACCCCGCCATCGCCGCCGAAGCCTCGCGCGCTTATCGCAATCTCCTGCCCGATACCGAACTCTTCCGCACCACCGTTTGGGTCTTTCCCATGTTTTCCACCCGATGGAACGACCTCTTCGCCTACGCGCAAGGGAAGGTCGAGCTGCGCCTCAAGCATTCCTGGCTGACGCCCTATCTTTCGCTGCGCTTGGTCGACGACACGCGCGGCGCAGTGCTCTTCGAAAACCTGGGTGCCCAGTATTTGAGTGAGCGCAGCCTCATCCTCGCCGCCGGCGTCGCGACGAAAACCTTCTACGGCGCCACCGGATGGTTCGAAGCCGGCGAGTCCTTGCGCTTCGATCCCACCTTCGCCGACCCCGGCCGTCTGCTGCCGGATTATCGCGGCGGCGTGTCCTATGGGAAGGGCCTCGGCCACCTGCTTGCCGGAGGCAGTCACGGACTCTTCGCCGAAACCAACGACGACGGCATCTACGTCAGCCGCTTCAGTAAGGATACGCTGCTCTACTCCCAGAATCGCGCCGGGATCACCATGCGCGCCGCGGAGTCGATGGCCGGCTTCCACACCCAGTTCTACTGGAACGCCAACGCGACGGTCGACATGCTGGGCCAATATTGGGCGAATTACGTCGAAACCGGCCCCGGCATGAAATTCAAATTCGAAACGATTCCCATAGTTTTTTCCGTGAATCTCCTGCGCGGAGCCTATCTAATCAACCAAGGCAATCCGCGCGGCCCCAACTTCAACGACCTGCGCATCGGAGTCTGGTATGCCTTCACCCACTAGTCTGGTGGCGCGAGCTTTAGCTTGCAGCCTCGGCTTCAGCCGGGGTCTTAGCCTTATGGCCGCCCCCACCCTCTCCTTCCACATCCAAGGCGACGCCCCCGGCCCCTGGCCCGCCGTCCTCTCCTCCATCGGCCTCAGAGACAACCCCTCCGCCGACCTACTTATCGTCCCCTCCGGCGCCGCTGCATCTTTCGACGACTGCCAGTCGCGCCTCGCGCGCGGCGCCATCATCGTCATCGAAGGAGCCTCTCCGCTAGCCGAATCTTTCGGCTTCCGCGCGACCGCGAAACCCCACGTGATCGTTCGCAGCGTCGAAGATGTTCGCGCACCCAAACTGCACATCGTTTGGGAAAAGCCCCTCGATCTGCCCATCTTCGAAATTCCGAAGGAGTCGCGCGTCTTCGCCGCGGAGCGCTGGCAGCGCGTCCCACTCATGGCCGGGTTCAAGCGAGCCAAAGGCGCCGTGCTGTGGATCGCCGCTTCTCCCGGCGAACACGGCTATGAACGTTTCCCCTATATCCCGCAAGCCCTCGCGGACCTGGGCCTCGAAACGCCTTTTCGCTCGGAGCGTTTGTGGGCCTTCTTCGATTCCTCCTATCGCTCCCGCGCCGACCTCGATTATTTCGCAGCGCGTTGGAAAGCCGCGGGCATCGGAGCGCTGCACGTAGCCGCCTGGCATTACTGGGAGCGCGATCCTCATGGGGACGACTACCTGCGCAACCTGATCGACTCCTGCCATCGCCACGGAATCGTGGTGTACGCCTGGCTGGAGCTGCCGCACGTCAGCGAAAAATTCTGGGATCAGCATCCCGAGTGGCGCGAAAAAACCGCCCTCTTGCAGGACGCGCAGCTCGACTGGCGCAAACTCATGAACTTGACCAATCGCGCCGCATTCGCCGAGGTTTCACAGGGCGTCCGCGATTTGATTAGCCGCTTCGATTGGGACGGCGTGAACCTGGCAGAGCTTTATTTTGAATCACTGGAAGGCCTCTCGAACCCCGCCCGCCTGACCCCGATGAACGACGATGTCCGCCGTGAATTTCGCGAAAAATGGGGTTTTGATCCCCTCGAACTTTTTGGTCAATTAAGGGCTCCTAAGGCCTCCGATCTTGCACATTATGTCGATTTAAGGGCCGATTTAGCGCGCCGTCAGCAAGCGGAATGGCTCGCCCAGATCGACGACATCCGCAAATCCAAGCCCCAACTGGACCTGGTCCTGACTCATGTCGACGACCGCTTCGACCCTTCCATCCGGGAAAAGATCGGCGCCGACGCCTCCCGCCTGCTCCCGATGCTGAATTCTCATGACTTTACGTTCCTGATCGAGGACCCCGCCACCATCTGGAACCTGGGCCCGCAGCGCTATCCCCAAATCGCCGCCCGCTACGCCCCGTTGACCCCCTCGCAAGACAAATTGGCCATTGATATCAATGTGGTAGAGCGCTATCAGGACGTCTATCCCACCAAGCAGCAGACCGGCACCGAACTGTTCGAACTGGTCCACACCGCCTCCCAGTCCTTTCCGCGAGTCGCCCTCTATTTCGAAAACTCAATTCTTTCCCAGGACTTAGCGCTCCTATCCGCCGCCGCCTCGTCAGTCGATCGCGCCGAAACCGTCGCCGGAAAACTGGCGGTCGAATCGCGCCGCGGCGTAGGCATCCCCTGGCAAGGACCGGCCTTAGTCGACGGAAAACCATGGCCGGTCTTGAACGACAAGACATTGTGGCTGCCGCGCGGAGCGCATTCCATGGAAGCAAGTTCAAGACCTACCGCATTGAGAATACTGGACTTCAACGGCGACCTGAAGTCCGCGAAGGTGGTGCCCGATGGCGTCGAATTCGCCTATCAAAGCAGCGCCCGCGCCATGGCCACTCTGGAACATGTTCCAAACAAAGTGGAAATCGACGGCGTGGAAGTAAAACCCGAATTCGCCGGAAATGTTCTAATATTGCCGCGCGGGCAGCATCTGGTGACGATCACGCAATAAGGAAAACAACAGCCAACCGGCTCGCCAGATGTTGATCAGGGCAGCGATGGCAATGCACCATTGGAACGTTTGATTGGCCCACTCCGTGACATCGGCATTGCTCGTACTGATAAAGTGCGGACCTTGGAAGAACAACAGCGTAAGGACCATAACCCCGGCAACTCTCAAGACCAGATCCGCGATCCGGGCCCGCGCCCGCGGCATCCACCGGAACAGGGTGAAGAAGCGCAGCACCACTTCCGCGCACAATAGCGCGACGATCGCCCCATAGAACAGAGGCCATCGCGAAAAGGCCTTCACATCTAACCAAGGCAGCCACAGAGCGCCCGGGCCGAGCATGAGATAAGGCCACTTGGGCGTCAACGCCAGCCACGCCGTTCCCACCGCCAGCGTGATAAATTCAAAAATGTTCCTGCCCGTCGGCCCGTCTTCGGCGGCCGCTTTCAACTCCGGCAGTTTGCGAGGATCCCATTTGTCCAGCACCTTATATCGATTCAACAGGCTGAAGATCAGCGTGATGATCGTCACCTGCATCACCAGCGGGATAAAGATGCTCGGAAACACAGCCCTCCCGATGAACGACACGGGAAATAGAATCAGCAGCGTGATCCCCATGTTCAGGAGAAGGATGTTCCGGTAAAACGGAAACAGCTCCGGCCCGATTAATTGCACCCCGAAGGCGAGGCCCAGATTGCCCTCCCGATAACGGCCCGCGACGAGCGTGGGATTTCCGTGACGGCGCAAAATCTCCGCCTGCTCGTCTTCTGTCAACGGACGCCCCAGTGCTTCCTCGCGATCCTCCATCTGCGAAAGGATGTTCGCGCGCAGCTCCGCGATGATGTCGTCGCGCCGCGCCTTGGGCAATAACCTTCCCACGGCTTGCAGATATCGATTCAGCAGATTCATACTTTTACCTCTTTTAAAATTCGATCCAAGGATGCGCCCATCTCGCGCCACTCCTCGAGTAATTGTTTCAGGACCACTTTTCCGTCCTTTGACAGACGGTAGAAACGCTTGTTGCGCTTTTCTTCCTCGCGCCATTCGCTGGTCAGCAGCCCTTGCGTCTCCAAGCGCCGCAGCAACGGGTAGAGCGTGCTCTCCTCAATCTC
>JBEKOZ010000428.1:0-4905 GCA_049521275.1 Bryobacteraceae bacterium
AGCGGCGAAGGAAGGCTGGGAGGCTGTCGCGCAGCGAGGCGTAGATCACGATTTCTTGCGCGCTTCGACCATGATGGTCGAGCCCGCGCGGCACGCCGCTTCGACCAGCGTGAAGGGGACCGATGCGATCACCAAAGACATGTAGAGCAGGTCTTTGAGCAGGCGCTGGCGCGGCGATTCGGGGATGTGGCGCAGGCGGCGCGCCATGGGATCGAGCGACGGCGCGAGGCTGGTGGCGAGCCCGGCGGGATTGTCGCGCAGGGAAAAATGCTTGTGGCGCAGGACTTCGAAACCGCAGGAATCGAGCAGGGAATCGACGTCGGAGAGGCGGAAATCGATGAGGTGGCGCGGGACGTCGATGCCGTTCCAGCGCTCGCCCAGAAGAAGAAACTGCCAGCAGGCGGCGTTGGGAACCTGAATGATCAAGCGGCCGTCGGGGCGGAGGAGCTGATGGGCGGCGTCGAGATAACTGGCGGGGTCGTAAAGATGTTCGAGGACGTGGAACATGGTGACCGCGGTGCAACTGCCGGGGGCGAGCGGAGCTCGGGTCAGAGTGGCGCAAATGGCGGGGACACCGGCGCGCCGCCAGGCTACGTGGGCTGCATCGAGCGAAAAATCGAGACCGACGACGTTGGGGACGCCGCGCTCGGCCAGCATCTGGAGGAACAAGCCGCCGCCGCAGCCGACGTCGAGCACCAGGCCGGTTTCTTCCGATTCGCGGAGGGCCCGTTCGACGAACCTCAGATGATCACGGAGGACGAAGCGGCGGTAGGTTTGCTCCAGACGATCGGCGGTGTCGTTGTCGGAGGTGTACCAGTAATTGGGCGGATAGTAATCGTGCAGCTCCAGCGGATGGGGCTGCGGATCGAGCCGGATGAGGCGGCAATGGCGGCATTCGACGATGCGGAAAATCTTGTTGGTGGTGCCGTAGAGGCGGTCGGTTCCAGAGAAGAGCAGGCGCGATTCACGATGGCCGCAGGCGGGGCAGGGGTCCGGTGTGGTGATGGACGAGGGGGTCACATGGGCGACGGCGTCGACTGTTCGGACAGCTCCCGGAGAGGGATCCGGAAGCGCAACAGCAGGCGGCGCACTTGCTTGGGGCTGAGGCGGTGCTTCGACCGGAAGGCGCGGCGCTTGCGGATCATGGAAGGGATCATCGGCAAGGCGGACAGCGTTCCCCGCAGCAGCGCCATGGCCGCCGTTAGTTTGCCCTTCGGTCCCGAATAGCGACGGAGTTCCCCCTTCCCGCGGAGAGCCGCCGCCATTCCCGCCCCGATCCTTGCCAGATGATACGCGCCGTTTACCCAAAGTAGATTCCACGGAAAAAGCTTCACCACCAACAGCACGCGATTGCGCTCAATCAACATGAGACGCTTCGCCGAATTCAAACCCAGCGTGGCGCCCCGGTGGTGACGAACCACCGCGCCGGGTGCATAGAGGCAAGTCCAGCCCGCAATGCGCGCCCGCAAACCGAGTTCGGCGTCATCGGCGTAAGCGAAAAATTCCTCGTCGAAACCGCCGACCTCATCCAGCATCGCACGGCGGTACAGGGCCGCGCATCCATCGGGCCAAAGCGCTTCTTCCTGGCGATTGAACTGGCCCTGGTCGATCTGGCCGGTGCCGCGGCCGCGATTCTGGCCATCGGGATAAATCAGATGCCCGCATTTATCGATGACGCGCGGATCCTCCCATACCAGGATCTTCGAGGCCACCATGCCGACGTCGCTTTCTCCCACGTCGGGCTTGACGCGGATGGCGTCGAACAGGGCGGCGAGCCAGCCGGGGTCGGCCTCGGCATCGTTGTTCAGCAAGGCGACGTATTCCGTCTGCGATACGGCGAACGCCTGGTTATTGGCGGCGCAAAAGCCACGGTTTTCGCGATTTTCAATGAGGCGGAGGGGGCGGGGAAAGGAGGCGGCGCGGTCCTTAACAAATTCTAATGATCCGTCGCTCGACCCGTTATCGACCACGATTACTTCGAAATCCTGAAAGGTCTGGGCGGCCAAAGAATCGAGGCAGGCGCGCAGGAGTTCCCGGCGATTCCAGTTGACAATCACGACGGAAATGGAGGGGGTACCCACTGGTAGCATAGTACCGCCGATTGTGATATCGTTTAAGCTCTTATGACCTCCGTGGGTGAAATTTTACGCCGGGAACGCCAAGCCCAAGGCCGTGAGATGACGGAGATCGCGGAGGATCTCTGCATCACGGAACGCTACCTTCGGGCGATCGAGGAAGACGATCTTAAAAGTCTTCCTGGAACTTTCTTTTACAAAAGCTTCGTAAAACAATACGCTTCCCTTCTTGGACTGGACGAAACGAAACTGCACGCCGGTGTGGAAATGCTGACGGCACTGGAAGAGCCTCTTCCTTTGCCGGGAGCGAATCCGAAATATCCGGTGCGGCAAGTGGATCCGATTGTTGCCGATGCCAACCGGCGGTATTTTTCAGACCGCCGCGTCGCGTTACCAGTGACCGCATTTGTGGTGGTTTTACTATGTTGCTCGGGCTTTTACACGTGGTGGAACAAGGCATCGCGTACAGTCGAAGCGGCTAAGCGAACGGGGAATTCGGCGATGGTGCCGGTGGCCAACACCAGCAAGCCACCGACGGTTGACGTGACTACGGAAACCGGGCCGGACGGAATCAACCACGTGGTGCTGAATCTTTCGGCGACGGAGACGACCTGGCTGTCCATCACGAGTGAAGGGAAAAACATATTCTCGGGTGTGCTGGAGCCGAGCCAGACCAAGACGCTGCGGGCGTCCGATGCGGCGAAGCTGAAGGTCGGCAATGCCGGTGGTCTTGAAGTGCGGTGGAACGGAAAATCGATCGGTCCGATCGGGCCGCGCGGGAAGGTTCGGGAAGTGCTGTTCACGCCGGACAACTTCAAGATTTTAGCGCCTCCGACGCCGCAGACTACGCTGTAGGGGTGAACAAGACGCGGCACCACGAGTGGAGCCGCGGCACGCCTGGGGGCGCGCGCCACAGAAGACGAAAAGGTCAGCGGCGCGGGGTTAGGTGCAGGTCCCAGGTTTCGAAATCGCCCTTCGTGGAGACTAAGCGGAAACCTTCGCGCGCGTAGATGCGGCGGGCGGCCAGCAAGATTGAGTTGGTCCATAACGTGATTTTGCGATAGCCGGCTTCGCGGGCGAAGCGGATACATTCCTGGACCAGGCGGCTGCCGACGCCCAGGCCGCGGGCGGTTGGTTCCACATAGAGAAGACGGAGCTTGGCGACGCTGGCGGATTTGCTGACGAGGGTGACGGAGCCGAGGATGGCGCCGTCCTGGTCGGCGAGCCAACAATGCTCGCGCCGGGCGTCGAAATTCTCGACGAACTTCGCGGCGATGCCGGCGACCAGGGCTTCGAATTTCTCGTCCCATCCATACTCCTGCGCATAGAGAACACCGTGGCGGTGGGTGATCCAGCCGATGTCGCCGGGGCGGTGGGAGCGCAGAACATAGGGCGCGGGAGGTTGGGGTTCGAGGATGTTCCCAATGGATTTCATGGCGGCGATCAATTGAGCCTGATCGGATTCTGAGAGCTTCGCAAGCATCGCGGCGGCTTCCTGGTGCGACTTGCGGTCGATCGACTCGAAGAACCGGCGGCCGGACCTGGTGAGCGAGAGGTGACGCCGCCGGCGGTCCGAGGCGGGCGATCTGGTGAGGTAACCGCGGCGGACGAAGGCGTCGAGAATGCGGCTGAGATAGCCTTGGTCGAGGTCAAGCTGAGCGCCGAGTTCTTTCGCGGTGGGGTGGTCGCGATGGGCGAGCTCGAACAGGACGCGGGCTTCAGTCAGCGAAAGGGGACTGTCGAGTATACCTTCCTGAAGGAGATGGATTCGCTTGGTGTAAAAGCGGTTGAAGGAGCGGACGGTTTCGGGGCGGTCCATAGTTGACAGTGTCAAATATTTAATTGACGGAGTCAAATACATCGACTTTCACACAGAGACGCGGAGGACGCGGAGAAGATCCGATTAGTCTTCGATGGTGATTTTGGGGGCTTGGGACGGGGTGGCCTGGCAGCGCTGTTCGAACAGGTTGGCCAGGGTCAGGAACGGGTCGCTGCCGGTGGTGGCGACGGGGGCGCCGGTGTCGCCGCCGATGCGCACCTGGGGATCGAGGGCTAGCTCGCCCAGGAAGGGGACGTTCATACGATCGGCAGTGCGTTTGCCGCCTCCGTGGCCGAAGACGTCGATGCGCTCGCCGGAGCCGGGGGCGATCAGATAGCTCATGTTTTCGACCAATCCGAGGATGGGGACGCGGACCTGGAGGAACATGTTGATGGCTTTGCGGGCGTCTTCGAGAGAGACGTCGGAAGGAGTGGTGACCACGACGGCGCCCGAAAGAGGGGCGGTCTGGATGAGCGAGAGAGCGACGTCGCCGGTGCCGGGGGGAAGGTCGATTAAGAGATAGTCGAGCTCACCCCAGTCGACGCCGCGGAGGAATTGCTGGATGACGCTGTGGAGCATGGGTCCGCGCCAGACGAGCGGCTTGTCACCGGGATTGAGGAAGCCGATGGACATGAGGCGCACGCCGTATTTTTCGATGGGCTGAATGCGTTCCTGGATGGCGTTGGGGGTTTGATTCACACCCATCATGAGCGGGACGTTGGGGCCGTAGACATCGGCGTCGAGCAGGCCGACGCGGCGGCCAAGGCGGGCGAGGGAGATGGCCAGGTTGACGGAAACGGTGGTTTTGCCAACGCCTCCTTTGCCGGATCCGATGGCGACGAGGCGGTCAACGCCGGGAATGGGCGGCTTGGGCTGGTCCGGTGGCTGTGGGGGCATGAAATTCGATGGTAGCAGTAAGAAAAGGAGTCAGGAGTCAGAAGTCAGGAGTCAGTGGCTTGGGTTGATTTCCAGTTCTATTGTCGATTCCTGGACTTTGTGGTTGGGTTTGTC